>CAXNKH010000120.1:0-5798 GCA_964202765.1 Burkholderiales bacterium
GAACAATGCCGCCAATGCCAAACTGATCGTAGATCTTGAGCTTGTCGCGCGGCTGCACATTGTGCGGCTGACCCAGCGTGATGTAGAGCATGCCGTCTTTGCCGATACGACAGGTGCGTGCGCCGTGGTTATAGCTTTCTTCCTCGACTGGGATCAGCTTGCCCTGCGCAGCCACTTCGATCACCGCCACATCCGGACCTTCATAGAAGAACTCGGCAGCCGGGAAATTCAATACCCGGTTGTGCTCGGCCACGATCAGGAAACCGTCCCTGGTCCAACACACCCCATTGGGCACGCTGAATTTGAGCGAGGGCGCGAAGGACTTGACCTCAGTCGCGGCCTCCCCGCTGTTGCGGTTGGTCACAGCCCACACCGTGGTCTTGCGGGTACCTACAAACAGCATATTGGTCGAAGGTGCGACCGCCATATGACGGGCATCCGGCACGATGGCATACAGCGCAATCTTGAAACCTGGCGGTAATTTGACGCGCTTGAGGTTCTCTTTGATGGCATCGGCATTGGCGCCGGTTTGCGGCACGACCGGAATATTCAGATCGGTCGTCGCCACCCTCATTTGCTTGAGTTTTTCTATGTTGGCCTGGCCCATGGCGATACTCGCCACACTGATACCGGCGATGGCCAGCAACAGTTTCTTGATTCGAAGATTCATAACACCTCCACGATGTAGGCAACACTGAAACACCACAAATGAAGACCATTCACGCAGCAACACTTGTGAACATATTAAGGTTTCGTTTTAGAGAAATAGCCTCTGGCAAACCCTGATTCGCCTCAAATATTTTCAATTTGAGACAATTACCTGCTCAGTCAGCTCAAGCCAGACTGGTGAACAAGGCCCCCACCTGATCTTTGAGCGAGAGCTGGGGGGCAAGTCCGGCCAAGGGCCAGTCGATTGCAAGGTCTGGGTCATTCCAGGCAATGCAACGCTCGAATTCCGGCGCGTAATAGTCCGTGGTTTTGTACAGAAGATCGGCTGATTCGCTGGTGACCAAAAAACCATGGGCCAGGCCGGGTGGCACCCACAGTTGGCTTTGATTGAGCTCGCTCAATTCCATACCGACCCAACGGCCATAGCCGGGCGAATCCTTGCGGATATCGACCACGACATCAAACACCGAGCCACGCACCACCCGCACCAGCTTGCCCTGGGGATGTTGATGCTGGTAGTGCAGACCACGCAACACGCCCTCGGCCGAGCGGCTGTGGTTGTCCTGCACAAACACCAGGTCCAGACCCGTTGCCTGGTTGAACGCGCGCTGGTTAAAGCTCTCGAAAAAGAAACCCCGCGCATCACCGAATACCTTGGGTTCAATCAGCAGCACGTCGGGAATCACCGTGGGAGTGACTTTCACAGCGATCTCATTTCATTCGCACTGGACTCAGACAACAAACGCAGCAAATACTGGCCATAACCATTTTTGGCCAGGGGTTGCGCCAATTTTTCCAGCTGCTCACTGTTGATGAATCCGTTGCGCCAGGCGATTTCTTCGACGCACGCGATTTTCAGGCCCTGGCGCCGCTCCAGAGTCGCAATGAACTGGCCGGCTTCGAGCAAGCTGTCATGGGTTCCGGTATCGAGCCAGGCATAGCCGCGCTGCATGATTTGCACTTTAAGCTCAGCACGCTCCAGATAAGCCTGATTCACAGCAGTGATCTCTAACTCGCCGCGGGCGCTGGGTTTGACGGCTTTGGCAATTTCCACCACTTCCGAATCATAAAAATACAAGCCCGTCACGGCATAATTGCTTTGCGGCTTGACAGGTTTTTCCTCGATGCTGACGGCCTGGCCCGACTTGTCAAAAGCCACCACACCATAGCGTTCCGGGTCCTGCACATGGTAGGCAAATACGGTTGCACCACTGCTTTGGGCGTCGGCCTGATTGAGCAGGGGACCCAGGTCATGGCCATAAAAAATATTGTCACCCAGCACCAAAGCGCTGGGGTGCTTGCCGATGAATTTTTCACCAATGATGAAGGCCTGGGCCAAGCCATCAGGACTGGGCTGTACTGCGTACTGCAGGTTCAAGCCCCATTGCGCGCCATCGCCCAACAACTGCTGAAAACGCGGAATGTCTTGGGGCGTGCTGATCACCAGAATGTCGCGTATCCCCGAGAGCATCAGGGTGCTCAACGGGTAGTAAATCATGGGCTTGTCGTACACCGGAAGCAGCTGCTTGCTCATGGCCAGGGTGGCCGGGTGCAACCGGCTGCCAGAGCCGCCCGCAAGAATGATGCCTTTGCGTTGGGTCATATTTTTTTGCCTTGATCAGTTGAGGGCAGGGCTGAAGGTCTGTCCCGCAAGGTTTCAAGAAGTCTCCCAACGTCTTGCTGCCAGGGCGGCAGGCACAGGTCAAAAGCGGTGCGTAATTTATTGGTATTGAGGCGTGAATTGTGGGGCCGTGGGGCTGGCGTGGGGAAATTACTGGTGGGTACAGGCAGAACCGCCTGTGGCCCGGCCTTAAGCTCAAAACCCGCTTGTTGCGCGCTTGTCAAAACAAATTTGGCATAGTCGTACCAAGAGGTCTCACCACTGGCGGCCACATGGTAGAGACCGCTGAGCCGTCGGTTCGGTGCTGACCTCGCCACAGCGCGCAAAGCGTGGGCGCTGACATCGGCCAGCAAGTCAGCGCCCGTGGGTGCGCCGAACTGGTCATTGATCACGTTCAGGCTGTCGCGCTCCTGAGCCAGCTTGAGCATGGTTTTGGCGAAATTTCCACCCCGTGCTGCATAGAGCCAACTGGTTCTGAAAATCAGGTGGGCGCAGCCACTGGCCGCAATCAACTGCTCTCCCTCGAGTTTTGTCTGGCCGTAAACGTTGAGCGGGGCCGTCGCATCGCTCTCCAGCCAGGGCCGCTCTCCTGCGCCATCAAACACATAATCGGTCGAGTAGTGCAGCAACCAAGCACCCAGACTTTGCGCTTCGCGCGCCAGCACACCCGGTGCCAGCGCATTGATGGTGCGGGCCAGCTCAGGCTCGCTCTGGGCTTTATCGACGGCGGTATAGGCAGCGGCATTGACAATGACATCGGGGCGCACAGTGCGCACGGTCTGCGCCAACGCTAGCAGATCGGTGAAGTTGCCCCCCAGGCTGCTGGAGCCCAGGGCGACCACCTCACCCAAGGGGGCCAGGCTGCGCTGCAACTCCCAGCCGACTTGCCCGCCTTTACCCAACAACAGAATTTTCATGTCATCGCGTTGTAATGGGTAGCTACCCAGGCACGGTAAGCACCAGACTGCACATGGCTGACCCAGTCTGGATGATCCAGGTACCAGGACACAGTTTTACGAATCCCAGACTCGAAAGTCTCAGCCGGCTTCCAGCCCAGCTCACGCTCGAGCTTGCTGGCATCAATGGCGTAACGCCGGTCATGGCCGGGCCTGTCTTTCACGTAGCTGATCTGCTCCAGGTAACTGGTGCCGTCATCCTTGGGACGCAACTCGTCGAGCAGATCGCACACGGTCTTGACGATCTCGATATTGGGCATTTCATTGGAGCCCCCAATGTTATAGACCTCGCCCGGTGAACCCGCTTCCAGCACGCGCCGAATCGCGCTGCAATGGTCTTTGACGTATAGCCAATCCCTCACCTGCATGCCGTCACCATAAACCGGCAAGGCCTTGTCGGCCAGTGCATGGACGATCATCAGTGGAATGAGTTTTTCCGGAAAATGGTAGGGGCCGTAATTGTTAGAGCAATTGGTGGTGAGAACCGGCAGGCCATAAGTGTGGTGGTAGGCGCGCACCAAGTGATCGCTGGCGGCCTTGCTGGCCGAATAGGGGCTGTTGGGCTGGTAGCGGTGGTTTTCGGTAAAAGCAGCTTCTCGCTGGCTCAAAGAACCATAAACCTCGTCAGTCGAGACATGCAGGAAGCGAAAAGCTGTCTGAGACGCCAGTCCACGCCAATAAGACCGTACCGCCTCCAACAGCTGAAACGCTCCCATGATGTTGGTTTGGATAAAGGCTCCGGGGCCGTGGATCGAGCGGTCAACATGCGACTCAGCGGCAAAATTGAGCACGGCACGAGGCCGGTACTGCGTCAGCAAGCCATCGAGCAGGTCCCGGTCGCCGATGTCGCCTTGAACAAAAACATGGCGCGGATCAGCTTCCAGCGAGGCCAAGTTTTCCAGATTGCCGGCATAGGTGAGCAAGTCCAGGTTGAGCACCGGTTCATCCGAACCCGCCAACCAATCGAGAACAAAATTGGAGCCGATGAAGCCAGCGCCGCCTGTCACTAGGATCATGAAATCTCTCTCAAAAGCATTTTTTAGTCCCCGTTCGGTGCTCAGTGTAATGCGCTAAGCCACCACCCCACGCTGGCGCAGCGCCTGAATTTGCGACTCCGACAGACCCACTTCGCGCAGTACGGCATCGGTGTCCTGACCCAAGGTCGGTGCATTGCGCCGATGACCGCCGGGGGTCAGCGACAATTTGGGAACAAAACCCGGCACCGACACAGCACTGCCATCATCAAGCACCACCTGCTCGAGCATGGCACGGGCGGCGTAATGCTCGTCAGCAGCGATATCGGCAATGGTGTAAATTTTTCCGGCAGGCACCGCAGCCTTGGCCAGTTGTTGCAACACTTGATCGACCGTCAGGGTATGGGCCCAGTGGCCAATGGCGGCGTCAATTTCATCGACCCGCTTGACCCGACCGGCGTTGTCGCCCAGCGCCGGGTCTTGCGCCAAATCATCCCTTCCGATACAGGCCATCAATCGTTTGAAAATACTGTCGCCATTGCCCGCGATGATGGCGTAACCACCGTCAGCGCAAAGATAGGCATTGGTCGGGGCAATCCCTGGCAAAGCACTGCCCGAGGGCTGGCGCACTGCACCAAACACGCTGTATTCAGGCAACAGACTTTCCATGCAATTGAATACCGCCTCGTACAGCGCAACGTCAATCACCTGGCCGTGGCCCTCAGGCGCTTGCAGGCTAACGCTCATGTGTCGATGGTGCAAAGCCATCAAAATTCCGATGACCCCATGCAGAGACGCCAAGGTGTCCCCCATGCTGACGCCGACCCGCACCGGCGCCCGGCCCGGCTCGCCGGTGAGATGGCGCAGCCCCCCCATGGCTTCGGCCACCACGCCAAAACCAGGCCGGTCCCGGTAGGGGCCGGTCTGGCCATAGCCGCTGATCCTGAGCATGATGAGTTTGGGGTTCAGTGCCTGCAATACCTCGGGCCCCAGGCCCCAAGCTTCCATGGCACCAGGGCGAAAGTTCTCGATCAGCACATCGGCCTGGAGCACCAGGCTGCGAACGATTTCCTGCGCCTGGGCCTGCCTCAGATCGAGCACCACCGAACGTTTGTTGCGCGACTGCACCTGCCACCAGACCGAGGTGCCGTCTTTCAGCAAGCGCCACTGGCGTAGCGGGTCGCCACCGCCAGCTTGTTGCCGCTTGGGATCGGCCGGTGGCTCGATCTTGATGACGTCGGCGCCAAAATCAGCCAGTGTCTTGGCCGCAAACGGACCTGCAATCAGCTGACCCAGCTCAATGACTTTGAGACCAGCCAGTGGGCCGGCGCTCTTGGATTGGCCGTTCACCAGGCAGGACCTTGTAGCAAAATATCAACCAATTATTTCTCCCGGAACAATAAAAGTGGGGCAGACCGCCGCCACGCCCAGCGAACCAGCCCTGTCCCCAACTGAATAGACCCCGTATCATAAAACCCGCGGCCAGACGATGACAAACTGGCTGCCTCATCCATCGAGGAATGCATTTTGATTTACAAATTCAAATCCAAATCTTGCGGCGACCTCGTCATGCTGCAA
>CAXNKH010000121.1:0-5748 GCA_964202765.1 Burkholderiales bacterium
CGAAATCGCCAACGAGCTGGGATTCAAATCTGCCAATGCAGCTGAAGAGCATTTACAAGCCCTGGCCCGCAAAGGTGTGATCGAACTGATCAGCGGGACCTCCCGCGGCATCCGTCTCAAAAGCGAAGCGCTGCGTTCCATCAACGAGACCCGCAACAAGCAATATTCCTTACCCCTGCAATCCTTGGCCCAATTGGCCCTGCCCCTGATTGGTCGGGTCGCAGCCGGCTCACCGATTCTCGCCCAAGAGCACATAGACCAAACCTATTACATTGAAAACAGCCTGTTCCAGCGCAAGCCTGACTATCTGCTCAAGGTGCGCGGCATGTCCATGCGGGACGCCGGCATCATGGATGGTGACCTGCTAGCCGTTCAAGCCACCAAAGACGCCAAAAATGGCCAAATCGTGGTTGCCCGCTTAGGCGATGAAGTGACCGTCAAACGTTTTCGTCGCAATAAAGATGTGATCGAACTGCACCCCGAAAACCCCGATTACCCCTTGATTGTGGTTCAACCCGGCGAACCCTTCGAAATCGAAGGCTTGGCTGTCGGCCTGATTCGCAACACCATGCTGATGTAACTTCCAGAGGATTCTCATGAGTATCACTGTCTTAGCCCTTGGGGGCGCTTGGGCCTCTGTACTGAACCTGTTGCGCTGGCTGTTGCCCAGATACAGCACGCTTGAGCAACCCGCCGTGCCACCGCTGCCCGCAAGGATCAACTTGCACCCGCGGACGGCAGTGCGCCCGTTGCGGGTTGTTCAATGGTTGGAGACAGGCCAAAGTCCCAGCCAGGTTGGCCGATTGGTGATCTCGGGCCGCTTGGCCGATGTCTGTGCTGAACTCGATCGCTTGGTCGAACGAGAATCATCGCGCCATTAGGGATTGTCCGCCTCATTTCCACAGCCAGGGCAAGGCACAATGGCAGGATGAATATCGTAATTCTGGATGATTACCAGGACACCGTCCGCAAGCTGCAATGTGCAGCCCTTCTCGAGCCCTACAACGCCAAGGTTTTCACCAACACCGTCAAGGGAATTGGTCAACTCTCGGTCCGCCTGAAAGACGCCGACATCATCGTCTTGATTCGTGAACGAACGACGATCTCCCGACAATTGCTCAGTAAATTACCGCGGCTTAAATTCATCGCGCAAACTGGACGAGTCAGCGGCCACATTGACATCGATGCCTGCACCGAACTGGGGGTGGCTGTGGCCGATGGAGCCGGCTCACCAGTGGCCCCGGCTGAGTTGGCCTGGGCCTTGATCATGGCTGCGATGCGGCGCTTGCCTCAGTACATTAGCAACTTAAAGCAAGGTGTTTGGCAACAGTCCGGCCTTAGAACCAGCACCATGCCCGTCAATTTCGGCCTGGGAAACGTGCTCAAGGGTAAAACCTTAGGGATCTGGGGTTACGGCAAGATTGGGCAATTACTGGCGGGCTTCGGCCAGGCATTTGGGATGCAGGTTTTGGTCTGGGGCCGCGAGCCTTCGCGCCTCAAGGCCGTGCAGGATGGCCACGCCGCGGCCCTGAGCCAGGAAGACTTTTTTGCACAGTGCGATGTGCTCTCATTGAATTTGCGACTCAACGACGATACCCGAGGCATTGTTCGTGCCCAGGACCTGGCCAACATGAAAACCACGGCCTTGCTGGTCAACACCTCTCGCGCCGAGTTGATCGAGCCGGATGCTTTACTCAAGGCCTTGAACCGGGGCCGCCCCGGCATGGCCGCCATTGACGTCTATGAATCAGAGCCGATCCTGCAAGGTCATCCCCTGCTGCGACTGGAGAATTGCATCTGTACCCCGCACCTGGGTTACGTCGAGCAAAACAGCTACGAGATGTACCTGGGTGCTGCTTTTGACAACGTGGTGAATTACATTCAGGGTCATTCCAGCAACCTCGTCAACCCGGCTGCACTTCAGGTGCAGCGTCCCACCACCAGCACTGTCCCCGCCGCTTTGGTCTGGCGTTAGCTCTTCAGATGACCACACACTACGCAAACGTGGCCATTGTTGGCACCGGTGCCATGGGCCGGGGTATCGCGCAACTCGCAGTTCAAGCAGGTAGCGCCGTCCTGCTGTTCGACAGCTCAGCCCAGGCCAGTGCTGTGGCCCAACAAACCATCTTCAAACAGTGGGCCAAACTGGTTGAGAAGGGTCGACTCGACGCCGTACAAGCCGCCAACTACCAACAACGCCTGCAGTGCGCCAACAGCCTGTCTGACCTGTCGGCTTGTGCATTGGTGATTGAGGCCATTGTCGAAAATCTCGAGGTCAAGACCCGCCTGTTCGTCGAACTTGAGTCCCTGGTGTCGTCCAGCACCGTGCTGGCCAGCAACACCTCTTCGCTCTCGATCACAGCGATCGCAGCCCAACTCAAACACCCCGAGCGTTGCGCCGGCTACCACTTCTTCAATCCACCGCCTTTGATGAAAGTGGTCGAAGTGATCGCCGGATTGAAAACCGCAGGTGCCGTGTGTGAAGGTCTGGCAAACTATGCCAAGCAATTCGGCCATACACCGGTACAGGCCAAGGACACCCCGGGTTTCATCGTCAACCATGCCGGGCGTGGCTTCACAACCGAAGCCCTGCGCATTGTCAGCGAAGGCGTGGCGGACTTCGCAACGATTGATCGCATTTTGAAAGACCAAATGGGCTTCAAGCTCGGTCCTTTTGAGCTGATGGACTTGACCGCCCTGGACGTCTCCCACCCCGTGATGGAGTCGATCTATCACCAGTATTACGAGGAGCCCCGCTATCGTCCCAACGTCATTACCGCGCAACGACTCGCCGGTGGCCTGCTGGGACGCAAAGTGGGTGAAGGCTTTTACCGCTACCAAGACGGCATCGCTCAAATTGCGCCCGAAGCCGAATCGCCTCAAGTCAGTCAGATGCCACCCGTCTGGGTCTCACCACGGGCCGCGCGCCGCTCAGAATTGCTGGAATTGCTGCACAAGTTAGGGGCCGAAATTGAAACCAGCGACTCGCCCTCGCCCCAGGCCCTCACGCTGGTGGCGCCCTTGGGCTTTGATGTCACCACGGTGGCGGTGGTCGAGCGTTTTGATCCGGGCCGCACCGTGGGCATCGACATGCTGGTCGATGACGCCGTCACCCGACGCCGCGTGTTGGCCAGCAACCCGGCGACCCGCCCTGACATGATGGCCGCGGCGCACGCCTTGATGGCGCGCGACGGCAAAGCAGTCAGTGTGATTCGAGACAGTGCGGGCTTTGTCAGCCAGCGGGTCGTTGCCACCATCGTCAATATTGCCAGCGACATTTGCCAGCAAGGGATTTGTTCCCCAACTGACCTGGAGATCGCCGTGACGCTTGGGTTGGGTTACCCGCTGGGCCCTTTGGCCATGGGCAACCGCTATGGGCCCAACAATGTGTTCGAAGTTCTTTTCAATATGCAGACCGTTTATGGCGACCCGCGTTACCGTCCCAGCCCCTGGTTGCGCCGACGCGGCGCGATGGGCCTGAGCCTGCTGCATCAAGAACAATAAGCCCCCGCGAGGAAATGCCATGACCGCTCAACTGCAAAGCACCAGCCAGGGACGAACCATGGTGCTCACGCTGTCCAATCCCGGACACCGCAATGCCTTAGGGCCCGAAATGTACGCGGCCGGCGTGGAGGCCTTGAGCATCGCCGAGAGCAGTGCAGAGGTGCGCAGCGTCGTGCTGGTGGGCGATGGTGCGATGTTCAGCGCCGGGGGGCATTTGCAACGCTTGCAAGCCAACCGTGAACTCAGCGCTTCAGTGCAGGCGCAAAGTCTGGAGGGACTGCACAACTGGATTGAATCGATTCGCACCTTCCCCAAGCCGGTGATTGCTGCGGTTGAGGGCGCCGCGGTCGGCGCTGGTTTCTCTCTGGCGCTGGCGTGCGACCTCATCATCGCCGCCAGCAACGCTGTATTTTCCATGGCTTACAGCAATATCGCCTTATCGCCCGATGGTGGCGCCAGCTGGAGCTTGAACCGTGCGCTGCCACGCCAGCTGGCCTCCCAACTGTTGATGTGCGGCGAACGGATCAGCGCCCAACGATTGCACGACCTGGGCGTGGTGAATCAAGTGGCTCAGCCCGGTCAGGCCTTGGTCGATGCCCTGGTCCTGGCCGAACGACTCAACGCCAGGGCGCCCAACGCACTGACCAGCATCAAAGAATTGCTCAATGAGGCAGACCAGGCCCATTTGGGCCAACAATTGGCCTCTGAGCGGGATCATTTTGTTCGCAACCTGCAGCATCGCAATGCCGGGCTTGGCATTGCCGCTTTCTTGGCCAAACAAACACCCCACTACGAATAAAGCAGCTGCAAAGACAAGCGACTGACGCGCAGGGGACAAGCCTGAATCAGTGACTGTTCTGCAGCGGTGACAATCCCAACCATGGACGAACCCATTCTCAATCAGGAAGAGCGCGAGGCAATCAACGCCGGGCGCTGGTTTTCAAGTCTTTCGCCATCGCTGCGCCACGACATTCTGCGCTGCGCTTACGTCAAGCGCTTCAAGGATGAGGCGCTGATCTTCGCCCGGGGCGACCAACCCGAGGAGTGGGTAGCTGCAGCCCGAGGTGCGGTGCGCGTGAGTTCGACCTCGATTTCAGGAAAACAGGTCACACTGACCTATGTCGAGCCCGGCATCTGGTTTGGCGATATTTCCATTTTCGACGGCGACCGCCGTACCCATGATGCTTATGCCCATGGCCCCACCACCATCCTGTGCGTGTCCATCGCCGATTTGAAAAAAATCTTATCGACCCATGTTGAGCTCTACGAGGCCATGCTGCGACTGCAGTCGCGCCGCTTGCGTCAGATCTACGGCCTGATCGAGGACCTGAACACCCTGCCCCTGAAAGCACGTCTCGCCAAGCAGTTACTCCATCTGGTTCGCAGCTATGGCGTGCCATCCCTGAGCAACAACCAAGAGATCAGAATCGGCCTGCAACTGGCCCAAGAAGAACTGGCCCAGTTACTCGGCGCCTCGCGCCAGCGCGTCAATCAGGAACTCAAATCCATGGAACGCGACCATGTGCTGCGCATCGAGCCTGGGGGGTTGGTAATTTGTAGCCGCGATGCCTTGCTGGGCATCATTGATGCCGAAACCTGAATTGCAGACTTGACCATGAGCGACTTTGAACATTTCGTTGGCACCCGACCCGTACCTGAGTCTCAGGCTGTAGATCTTGCCGCCTTGAACGAGTGGTTGCACGCCCACCTGACTGGTTTTGAAGGCCTATTGCGTCTTGAACTGTTCAAGGGTGGCCAATCGAACCCGACCTACAAATTGATCACCCCGGGCCGAAGCTACGTGCTGCGCTCCAAACCCGGACCCCGCGACAAACTGCTGCCCTCAGCCCACGCGGTCGAGCGCGAATTTGCCGTCATGCGCGGACTGGCGGGCACCGACGTCCCGGTGGCGCAGATGCACTGCCTGTGCGAAGACGAGTCCGTCATCGGCCGGGCTTTTTATGTGATGGGGTATGTTGAGGGTCGGGTGCTGTGGGACCAGGCCCTGCCCGGCATGCACCCTTCTGAACGCAGTGCTGTTTATGACGAGATGAACCGCGTCATAGCCGCTCTACACAACGTGAAATTTATCAATCAGGGCTTGGCCAGTTTCGGCAAGCCAGGCAATTACTTTGAGCGCCAAATCGGCCGCTGGAGCAAGCAATACGCCGCCTCGGTGAACCAGCCGATTGAAGAAATGGACCGCTTGATCGAGTGGCTACCCCAGCATATGCCGGCTGCTGC
>CAXNKH010000122.1:0-5745 GCA_964202765.1 Burkholderiales bacterium
GTCGAGCATGTCTTCGTCAAGCAATTCGCCGGCACTGAACAAGACTTCACGGTTTTCAGGGTGCACGATGTCCAGGCTGATGGTGCGGCCCAAAACACGATCCCGCAGTGAGTCAATCACTTCACCGCCTTCAACGATAGCGCGCATCAGATAGCCGTCGCTGGTTGCGCAATCCTGCTCGGTCACCACCAGATCCTGCGTCACGTCGACCAGGCGACGTGTCAGGTAACCGGAGTTGGCGGTCTTGAGCGCCGTATCCGCCAGGCCCTTACGCGCACCGTGGGTCGAGATGAAGTACTGCAACACGTTCAGACCTTCACGGAAGTTCGCAGTGATTGGTGTCTCGATGATCGAGCCGTCAGGCTTGGCCATCAAGCCACGCATACCGGCGAGCTGACGAATCTGGGCTGCTGAACCACGCGCGCCAGAGTCGGCCATCATGTAGATCGAGTTGAAGGACTCCTGGTCAACCACATTGCCATGACGGTCTGTGGTTTTCTCGGTACGCAGTTGGTCCATCATGACCTTGGAGACCTTGTCGCCGGCCTTGCCCCAGATGTCCACCACCTTGTTGTAGCGCTCGCCAGAGGTTACCAGGCCCGAGACATATTGCTGCTCGATATCTTTGACTTCCTTCTCGGCACTTTCGATGATGTCCTGCTTCTCGTGCGGAACCAACATGTCGTCGATGCAAATCGAGATGCCGGCTTTGGTCGCCAAGCGGAAACCGTTTTGCAACAGCTTGTCGGCGAACACCACGGTTTCCTTCAGGCCGCACTTGCGGAAAGACACGTTGATGAGCTTGGAAATTTCCTTCTTCTTCAAAGCCTTGTTCAGGTTCGAGAAGGGCAGGCCCTTGGGCAGGATCTCGCTCAGCAGTGCGCGCCCGGCCGTGGTTTCCCACAGCTGAGTCGACCCCACGAATTCACCGGTTTCCTTGTCCTTGGTGTACTCGGTCAGTCGCACATTGATTTTTGAGGTAAGTTCGACTTCGCCCGCATCGAGTGCGCGCTGCACTTCGCCGGTGTCCGCAAAAATCAGGCCCTCACCCTTGCCGTTGATGCGCTCGCGGGTGGCGGCGTACAGACCCAGCACAACGTCTTGTGACGGCACGATGGATGGCTCGCCGCTGGCGGGGAACAGTACATTATTGGAGGCCAGCATCAGCGTGCGGCACTCCATCTGGGCTTCCACCGACAAAGGCACGTGAACCGCCATCTGGTCGCCGTCAAAGTCGGCGTTGAATGCCGAGCAGACCAGCGGGTGCAGTTGAATCGCCTTGCCTTCGATCAGTATCGGCTCAAAAGCCTGAATGCCCAAGCGATGCAGGGTAGGTGCACGGTTCAGCATCACAGGGTGCTCTTTGATGACCTCTTCCAAAATGTCCCACACCACCGGCGTGCCAGATTCGACTTCTTTCTTGGCCGCCTTGATCGTCGTAGCGATGCCCATGGATTCAAGTCGGGCAAAAATGAAGGGTTTGAACAACTCCAGCGCCATCAGCTTGGGCAGGCCGCACTGATGGAGTTTGAGCGTCGGGCCCACCACAATGACCGAGCGACCTGAATAGTCAACCCGCTTGCCCAGCAAGTTCTGGCGGAAACGACCGCTCTTGCCTTTGATCATGTCGGCCAACGATTTGAGTGCGCGCTTGTTGGCGCCGGTCATGGCCTTGCCACGGCGGCCGTTGTCAAGCAGTGAGTCCACCGCCTCTTGCAGCATGCGCTTTTCGTTGCGGGCGATGATTTCCGGTGCCTTCAACTCGAGCAAGCGGCGCAGTCGGCTGTTGCGGTTGATGACGCGGCGGTACAAATCGTTCAGGTCTGAGGTGGCAAAGCGGCCACCGTCGAGCGGCACCAAGGGGCGCAGGTCAGGCGGCAACACCGGCAGGACTTCGAGCACCATCCACTCCGGCTTGATACCGGACTTTTTGAACGCTTCGAGCACCTTGAGGCGCTTGGTGTTCTTCTTGATCTTGAGCTCGGAGCCGGTCAAGTCATTGCGGATCTTCTCGATCGAGCTTTCAATGTCGAGGCCATGCAGCAAATCCTTGATGCCCTCGGCACCCATTTTGGCGACAAACTCGTCACCGTATTCCTTGACCTTGGCGTCGTAATCATCTTCCGACATGATGCTAAATTTCTTCAGCGGGGTCATGCCGGGGTCAGTCACCACGTACGCTTCGAAGTACAGCACGCGTTCGATGTCACGCAGCGTCATGTCGAGCACCAGGCCTAGACGTGAGGGCAGTGATTTCAGGAACCAGATGTGGGCACAGGGTGCAGCCAGGTCGATGTGACCCATGCGCTCACGCCGCACTTTGGTCTGGGTGACTTCAACGCCACACTTCTCGCAGATCACGCCTCTGTGCTTGAGGCGCTTGTATTTGCCGCACAGACATTCGTAATCCTTGATGGGGCCGAAGATCTTGGCGCAAAACAGGCCGTCACGCTCGGGCTTGAAGGTGCGGTAGTTGATGGTCTCTGGTTTTTTGACTTCGCCAAAAGACCAGGAACGGATTTTCTCGGGCGAGGCCATGCCGATCTTGATCGCATTGAAATGCTCGTCCGGGGTGAACTGCTTGAACAGGTCGAGTAATGATTTCATATTAAATCCTTCTTAATCAGTTGAGAACAGAGCAAATTCGATGCACGAATCTTGGTCTGTCCCGCAAAAACATTAGACTCAGCCGCGTTCGAGTTCGATATCAATACCGAGCGAACGAATTTCTTTGACCAGCACGTTGAATGATTCCGGCATGCCGGCTTCGATCGAATGCTCGCCTTTGACCAGGTTCTCGTACACCTTGGTTCGACCCTGCACGTCGTCTGACTTGACAGTAAGCATTTCCTGCAGCGTGTAGGCAGCGCCGTAGGCCTCCAGCGCCCAGACCTCCATCTCGCCAAAACGCTGGCCGCCAAACTGGGCCTTGCCGCCCAAGGGCTGCTGGGTCACCAGGCTGTAAGGACCGGTAGAACGGGCATGCATTTTGTCGTCGACCAAATGGTGCAACTTGAGCACATGCATATAACCCACGGTGGTGGGGCGCTCGAAAGCGTCGCCACTGCGGCCATCAAACAAGTTGGCCTGAGTCCTGGCTGCCGTCAAGCCCTTGGCCTTGACGATCGCCTCAGGGTAAGCCAGCTTGAGCATGCTGCGGATTTCAGCTTCCGAGGCACCATCGAACACCGGTGTAGCAAAGGTCACACCGGTCGACAAGTTGTGCGCCATTTCCAGAATTTCGCTGTCGCTCAGCTTGGACAGGTCTTCCTTGCGGCCGGACCCGTTGTACAGCGTTTCGAGGAACTTGCGCAGCTCAGCCAGCTTGGCCTGCTCCTGCAACATGTCGCCGATGCGCTGACCAATGCCCTTGGCGGCCCAGCCCAAATGGACTTCGAGCACCTGACCCACGTTCATGCGCGAAGGCACGCCCAGGGGGTTGAGCACGATGTCGCAAGGTGTGCCGTCGGCCATGAAAGGCATGTCTTCGACTGGAACGATCTTGGACACCACGCCCTTGTTACCGTGACGACCGGCCATCTTGTCACCCGGTTGCAAGCGGCGCTTGACCGCCAGGTAGACCTTGACCATCTTGAGCACGCCCGCTGGCAGCTCATCGCCCTGGGTTAATTTCTTGCGCTTTTCTTCAAACGCCAGATCAAAGCTGTGCCGAGTTTGTTCCAGTGAGTTTTTGATGCTCTCAAGCTGGCTGGCCACTTCGTCGTCCGCGGGCCGGATATCGAACCAGTGGAACTTCTCCACCGAGGCCAGGTAGGCCTTGTTGATCGCAGCACCCTTGGCCAACTGTTTCGGGCCGCCATTGGCTTTTTTGCCATTGAGCAGCTTCTCGATCCGGTCAAAGGCGTCGGCCTCAACAATGCGCAACTGGTCGTTAAGGTCAAGCCGGAAGCGCTTGAGTTCGTCATCAATGATCTGCTGAGCACGCTTGTCGCGCACAATGCCTTCACGGGTGAAAACCTGCACATCAATCACCGTGCCCTGCGAGCCTTGACTGACCCGCAACGAGGTGTCTTTCACATCGCTGGCCTTTTCGCCAAAAATGGCGCGCAGCAGCTTTTCTTCCGGTGTCAGCGTGGTCTCGCCCTTGGGTGTGACCTTGCCCACCAGCGTGTCGCCCGGCTGCACTTCAGCGCCAACAAAGATGATGCCGGAGTCGTCCAGACGGTTGATCTGTTGTTCGCTCAGGTTCGGAATGTCGCGGGTAATTTCTTCGGCGCCAAGTTTGGTATCGCGCGCCATCACCACCAGCTCTTCGATGTGAATGGAGGTGTAGCGGTCTTCGGACACCACGCGCTCGCTGATCAGAATCGAGTCTTCGAAGTTGTAACCGTTCCAGGGCATGAAAGCCACCAGCATGTTCTGGCCCAGTGCCAGCTCGCCAATGTCGGTCGATGCACCGTCCGCAATCACGTCACCCTTGTCCAGCCGGTCACCCTTCTTGACGATGGGACGCTGGTGGATATTGGTGTTCTGGTTGGAACGCTGGTACTTGATCAGGTTGTAGATATCGACACCGACTTCGCCGGCCTGGGCTTCGGCGTCGTTGACCCGAATCACAACCCGGGTCGCATCGACATAATCCACCACACCACCACGAGTCGCCACCACCACGGTGCCCGAGTCAATGGCCGATACGCGCTCGATGCCGGTACCGACGAAAGCTTTTTCCGGACGAAGCACCGGCACGGCCTGGCGCTGCATGTTGGCACCCATCAAGGCGCGGTTGGCGTCATCGTGCTCCAGGAACGGCACCAAAGAAGCGGCAACCGAGACGATTTGGGCTGGCGACACATCCATGTACTGGATCCGCTCAGCACTGACCAGAATCGATTCGCCGGCCTCACGGGCTGACACCAGTTCACCGGTCAGCTTGCCGTCCGCATCGAGCAGGCTATTGGCCTGGGCGATCACGTACTTGCCCTCTTCGATGGCCGACAGGTAATCGATTTCCATCGTCACCTTGCTGTCGATCACCCGACGGTACGGCGTTTCAATAAAGCCGTAATCATTGAGGCGGGCATACAGCGCCAAGGAATTGATCAGGCCAATGTTCGGGCCTTCGGGTGTCTCGATCGGGCAAACGCGACCGTAATGGGTCACATGCACATCGCGCACTTCGAAGCCGGCGCGCTCACGGGTCAAACCACCAGGGCCAAGGGCTGAAACCCGACGCTTGTGGGTGATTTCCGACAGCGGATTGGTCTGGTCCATGAACTGCGACAACTGCGAGGCACCAAAGAATTCCTTCAGCGCAGCAGAAATAGGTTTGCTGTTGATCAGGTCGTGCGGCATCAAAGGCTCTTGCTCGGCCTGACCCAGACGCTCTTTAACGGCCTTTTCAATTCGGGCCAAACCGGCACGGTATTGGTTTTCAGCCAATTCGCCAACGCAGCGCACGCGACGGTTGCCCAGATGGTCGATGTCATCGACTTCCCCGCGGCCATTGCGCAGATCGACCAGAATTTTCACCACGGCCAAAATGTCTTCGTTGGTCATCACCATCGGGCCGGTCGATTCGGCGCGGCCCATCTTGGCATTGAACTTCATGCGCCCGACGCGCGACAGATCGTAAGTGTCGGGGTTGTAGAACAGGCGTTGGAACAAGGCCTGAACTGCGTCTTCAGTCGGCGGCTCGCCGGGACGCATCATGCGGTAGATCGCGACCCGGGCAGCGAACGCATCAACCGTTTCGTCGATCCGCAGGGTCTGTGAAATGTAGGCGCC
>CAXNKH010000123.1:0-5710 GCA_964202765.1 Burkholderiales bacterium
CAAGCTGACGCCGGTGGCGCGCTTGGCTCCGGTATTTGTCGGTGGCGTGACGGTCACCAATGCCACTTTGCACAACTTGTTTGAATTGCGCCGCAAGCGGGTCCGGGTCGGTGATACCGTCATCGTGCGCCGCGCCGGAGACGTGATACCTGAAGTGGTCGGGGTGGTCCTGGGCCCACGACCGACCCAACAATCGAACTTTCGCATGCCCAGGTACTGCCCGGTATGTGCCAGCAGGGTGTTGCGCGAAAAGACCGAAGTCAACCATCGTTGCAGTGGTGGCCTGTACTGTGCGGCCCAGCGCAAACAGGCAATCCTGCACTATGCCCAGCGCCGTGCCGTCGAGATCGAGGGACTGGGCGAGAAGTTGGTCGATCAGCTGGTCGATGCGAATCTGATTCGAACCCTGGCCGACCTGTACCGACTGGGTTTGACCGCGCTGGCCGCATTGGACCGGATGGCCGATAGATCAGCCAATAATCTGCTCGTCGCGATAGAAAAATCGAAACAGACCAGTTTGCCCCGATTCCTGTTTGGTTTGGGTATTCGGCACGTGGGAGAATCCACAGCCAAAGAACTGGCGCGTCATTTCGGTCAGCTCGACGCCATTGCCCAAGCGTCCGAAGAACAATTGCTGCAAGTCAATGACATCGGTCCGATCGTGGCCAAAAGTATCCACACTTTCTTCGTCCAACAGCACAACCTCGAGGTGGTGGCGCAATTGCGCGCTTGCGGCGTGAGCTGGCCAGAAGGGCCGGCGCTCTCGCTCACCAGCCAGCCCTTGGCGGGCCAAACCTTTGTCATTACCGGTAGCTTGCCCAAGCTGAGCCGCGATCAAGCCCGTGATTTGATCGAGGCCGCCGGTGGCAAGGTGGTCAGTTCGGTCAGTAAAAAAACCAACTGGGTGGTCAGCGGCACCGATGCCGGGGGCAAGCTTGACAAAGCCTTGGCATTGGGCTTGGCGGTGATCGATGAAACCCGTTTACAGGAGTTGCTCAATGGCGGTGCGTGAAATCCTCAAAATGGGCGATCCGCGCTTGCTGCGCTGCGCTCAAGCTGTGACGGAGTTCGACAGCGACGCGTTGCATCTCTTGATCACTGACCTGCTCGACACCATGGCTGCAGCCCATGGTGCCGGCCTGGCGGCCCCTCAAATCGGAGTTGATCTGCAAGTTGTTATTTTCGGCAGTGATGAGCTCAATCCACGCTATCCAGACGCTCCGTTGGTGCCGCGCACGGTGCTGATCAACCCAGTGATCACACCGCTGTCGGGACCCAGCGAGCTCGAGCCAGCGTTGGAGTCGGGTTGGGAGGGCTGCCTGTCAGTGCCGGGGCTGCGGGCGGTGGTGCCGCGCTTTTCCCATATTGGGTACCGCGGCATGAATCAATTTGGAGAAGTGATCGAGCGCCAAGTCCAAGGATTTCACGCCCGCGTAGTGCAGCACGAATGCGATCACTTACAGGGCGTCCTGTACCCGATGCGGGTCCGTGACTTCAGCCAGTTTGGCTTCACTGACGTGCTGTTCCCCGGACAGGCTGTGCAGGACGATTAACGAACCACCAGCACCGGCAGCTTGCAATGCGAAAGTACCGAGAGAGTTTCGCTGCCGAGCAACAGGGATTTCAATGCGCCCCGCCCATGCGAGGCCATCACAATGACATCGCAACCCAGGGCGGTGGCATTTTCGATGACGGTGTACCAGACTTCAGCAGCGACCACATGGACCACCTGAATCTTCACACCATGGACCGATTCTGCGGCTGTCATCTTTTTGTCAACCGCATCATTGGACGCCTGAAGCTCTGCTGCATAGTCGTGGTCGGTCGGATGAATTCGTGATTCCTCGATATAGGCCGCCGGTTGAAAACCGGGCATATCGGTGGCCATGATCAAGGGCATTCCCATGTGCAACATGACAATTTGTGCCCCTGTCATTTTCCCAAGCTCAATACCGGCTTCAATCGCTTTTTCGGCCAACTCGGTACCGTCGTTGGCGATAAGAATTTTTTGGTACATGTCTCATCCCTTCTGAAAAGTGGTTAACAGCTGGCAGTTGCTATGTTTCCAGTGTGCATCGCTTTTGTCAAGCCCGTGTAGGGGTGATTCAATCTAGGAGAAACCCCGGTCAATAACTTGGTTACGCCTTAGTTCTCCAACACCTTGAGCAGTTCGGTTTCTATTTCAATCTGGGAGCGGTTGTTCTGCAGTTCGGAACCAGAAATAAGGAAGGTGTCCTCAACCCGTTCGCCCAGCGTAGCGACTTTGGCCGAATGAACGCTCAAACCGTGCAGCGCCAGAATGCGGGCAACGCTGTAGAGGAGTCCGGCGCGGTCGCTGGCCATGATGTTGAGCAACCAGCTCTGGGCTTTTTCGTCGGGCTGCAGGGTGACCCGTGGTGCTATGGGGAAGCTCTTGACCCGACGCGAAACCCGTCCCCGGCTGCTCGGGGGCAGGGGTCCTGCTTGGTCGATGGCGCGGGCCAGTTCAGACTCGACCATGCTGGTGAGTTCCTGGTAGTGCTCGGGCAACACTGAACTGACGATCTGGAAAGTATCCAGAGCGTAGGCCTTGTTCGTGGTGTAGATCCGGGCATCCAGAATGCTAAACCCTGCTTGGTCAAAGTAGGCGCAGATTCGGGCGAAGAGATCGGGCTGGTCGGGTGTGTAGGCCACCACCTGCAAGCCCTCACCCAGCAAGGAGCGACGAGCTCGCACAACAGCCTTGGGGTGCTTGAGATGGCGCGACAGTTGCCGGGTATGCCAGGCAATGTCGTTGGCGGTATGCCGCATGAAGTAGGCCATGTCCAGGGTATCCCACAAGGCTTTGTAGCCCTGGTGTGGCTCGGCTTTCAGGGCCAATTCCACCAGCGCTTCGCGCTTGCGAGTTTCGACTTCGGCGCCCGGGTCGGGCGCTCGGCCGCCCAAAGTGAGCAGGGTGGCTCGGTACAGGTCTTGCAGCAACGTGCCTTTCCAGGCATTCCACACCTTGGGCGATGTGCCGCGTATATCAGCCACGGTGAACAGATAAAGAGCCGTCAGCTGACGCTCGTTACCCACTCGCTTGGCAAAGGCAGCGATCACATCAGGATCGCTCAGATCGGATTTCTGAGCGATCCGACTCATTGACAAATGCTCTTTGACGACAAATTCGATCAGGCTGGCATCTTGGCGAGCGATGCCATGCTGCTTGCAAAAATACCTCACATCATGGGCACCGAGTTCCGAGTGGTCACCGCCGCGGCCTTTGGCGATGTCATGAAACAGGGCTGCGGTATAAAGTAGCCAAGGCTTGTCCCAGCCGGCGGCCAGTTGGGAGCAAAACGGGTATTCATGGGCGTGTTCGGCCATGAAAAAGCGCCGCACATTGCGCAACACCATCAAGATGTGCTGATCGACCGTGTAAACGTGGAACAGATCGTGCTGCATCTGACCCACGATTCTCCTGAATACCCACAAATAGCGTCCCAGCACCGAGGTCTGGTTCATCAACCGCATCGCGTGGGTGATGCCTTCGGGTTCGGTCAGGATGCGCAGAAAAATTTTGTGATTTTGGGGATCGGAGCGAAACTTCCCGTTCATGAGGCTGCGTGCGTTGTAGAGCGCGCGCAGGGTACGGGCCGACAAGCCTTTGGCGCCCCGGCTACGCTGAAAAATCAGGAAAGTTTCCAAAATGGCATGCGGCTCGCGCTGGTACAGATCGTCACTGTTGATGTCGATCATCCCGGCTTTGTCACTGAAGCGCTCATTGATGATCTGTGGCACGTGGGTGCTGGGGTTGAGTCGCTCCTCGATGTTGAGCATCAGGATCTGATGCAACTGGGTGACCGCCTTGGCCGCCCAGTAATAGCGACGCATCAGGGCTTCACTGGCGCGCACCGGCAGCTTGTTGCCATCAGGCGATTCGGATTGATAGCCAAAAGACTCGGCCACAGCGGTTTGCAGATCGAACACCAGACGGTCTTCACGGCGCTTGGCAATCAGGTGCAGGCGGGCCCTGACCAGTCGCAGCAAGGCTTCATTTTGTTTGATCTGCTGGATCTCAAAAGCCGTGGCCAAGCCGTTCCTGGCCAGCTCGTCCCAGTTTTTCCCAAGACCTGCGGCACGGGCCACCCACAGAATCACTTGCAAGTCACGCAAGCCTCCCGGTGATTCCTTGCAGTTGGGCTCCAGGGCATAAGGCGTGTTCTCGAACTTGCTGTGACGCTGTCGCAGCTCAAGCGTCTTGGCAACAAAGAAAGCCCGGGGTTCCACAGCGGCCTGGAATGCCGTGCAAAAAGACTGGTACAGATCGGGGTCGCCGCAGATCAGGCGAGACTCCAGCAACGATGTCTGAACCGTCACGTCCTTGGCTGATTCGGCCAAGCAGTCCGACACGGTGCGCACACTGGAGCCAATTTCCAGCCCACTGTCCCAGCAACTCCCGATAAAAGCTTCAATCTTGGATTTGAGCTGGGGTTCACTGTCGGGCAGCATCCCTTCACGCAGCAGTAACAGTACATCGGCGTCGGAGTGGGGGTGCATTTCCTCACGACCATAGCCCCCCACGGCGACCAAGGTCGCGTCAATCCCGGCTTGAGACCAGAGCTGGACCAAGGTCGCATCGACCCAATGGGACAACTTGAGCAGGGTACTGCGAATTCTTCGGGTCGAGCTCCCGGTGTCGGCTATGGCCTGTAATAACAGGGCTTTTTGTTTCAGGTATTGCTCACGCAAGGCGGGCAGTTCGGTCATGGGCGAGGGGCGGCTGGCGTGTCAGGCGGTGACAAATGCTGGGGCTGGCGGGCTGCCCGCCGACAAGGTCAGCACCTCGTAGCCGGTTTCGGTCACCAAGACAGTGTGTTCCCATTGGGCTGAGAGCGAATGGTCCTTGGTGACAATGGTCCAGCCGTCACCCAATTCTTTGATGTCGCGCTGACCCGCGTTGATCATGGGCTCGATGGTGAACGTCATGCCGGGCACGAGCCGCTCCAGGGTTCCGGGTTTGCCGTAATGCAAGACCTGAGGTTCTTCATGAAACACCTGGCCGATGCCATGACCACAAAATTCACGCACCACGCTGAAGCCCTGGTTTTCGGCAAACTTTTGAATCGCCCAGCCGACGTCTCCGAGGTGGGCGCCGGGCTTGACCATTTGGATGCCATGCCACATCGCGTCGTAGGTCAGGGCGCACAGGCGCTTGGCAGCGATGGAGGTCTCGCCGACGAAGAACATCCGGCTGGTGTCACCATGCCAGCCGTCCTTGATGACGGTGACGTCAATGTTCAGGATGTCGCTTTTCTTGAGCGCCTTGTCATTGGGAATCCCATGACAGACCTGGTGGTTGATCGAAGTACAAATTGACTTGGGGTAAGGGATGTAGCCCTTGGGCGTGTAATTCAAGGGCGCAGGAATAGCCTGTTGCACGCCGGTGATGTAGTCATGGGCCAGCTTGTCGAGTTCGTTGGTGGTGACACCGGGCTTGACATGGGGAGTCAAAAAATCCAGGACTTCCGAAGCCAGCCTACCCGCAACACGCATGCCCTGGATCCCTTGGGCGTCTTTGTAAGTGATCGTCATGGCCGGAATTATCCCATTGCGCGAAGCACACCGAGGGCCGAGCGTCTGCGAAGTTAAAATCAGGCTTCAATCTCCCACCCTAGGCCAGCACAGTGACCTTGCATATCAGTCAATTCGAGGGCGGCAGCGCCCTGAGCCCTTTTCGTGTCCAGCA
>CAXNKH010000124.1:0-5671 GCA_964202765.1 Burkholderiales bacterium
AAAGACGGCACCTGGTACAGCCGCCGCCTGAAAAACATCATCGGCGTGACCGAAGAAACCACCACCGGCGTGCTGCGCCTGAATGAAATGTCGGCCAAGGGCACGCTGGCGCTGCGCGCCATCAACGTCAACGATTCGGTGACCAAGAGCAAGTTCGACAACCTTTACGGCTGCCGCGAATCGCTGGTTGATGCGATCAAACGGGCAACCGACGTGATGGTCGCAGGCAAAGTGGCTTGTGTGGCCGGTTATGGTGATGTGGGCAAGGGCAGCGCCCAGGCGCTGCGTGCCCTGTCAGCCCAAGTTTGGGTGACTGAGATCGACCCCATCAACGCCCTGCAAGCCGCCATGGAAGGCTACAAGGTGGTGACCATGGAATACGCTGCCGATAAGTGCGACATCTTCGTATCCGCCACCGGCAACAAAAACGTCATCACTTATGCGCACATGGCGGCCATGAAGAACCAGGCCATCGTTTGCAACATCGGACACTTTGACAACGAGATCGATGTCGTTTCGCTGGAAAAATGCACTTGGGAAGAGGTCAAGCCTCAGGTTGACCATGTGATTTTTCCAGGCGGCAAGCGCATCATCCTGTTGGCCAAAGGCCGCTTGGTGAACCTGGGCTGTGGCACGGGTCACCCGAGTTTTGTGATGTCGTCATCTTTCGCCAACCAGACCATTGCGCAGATTGAGTTGTTCACCAAACAAGCCGAGTACCAGGTGGGCCAGGTCTATGTGTTGCCCAAGCACCTGGATGAGAAAGTGGCGCGTCTGCACCTGAAGAAGGTCGGCGCCATGCTGTCCGAGCTGAGCGACGAGCAAGCCGCTTACATCGGCGTCAGCAAGGCAGGACCGTACAAGGCCAACACCTATCGCTATTGATGCGCATTGACCAACTTCTGGTTCAGCGCCAGCTCGCCAGTACCCGCTCTCAGGCCCAGCGCCTGACTGCCGGCGGGGTGGAGTGGCGCCAAGGCGAAGTTTGGAAGCGGGTGAGCAAGAACGGAGATGAGGTGCCCGAGGACGCGCAAATTCGCTTGCTCGACGACTCCGAAGCCCGCTACGTGTCACGCGGTGGCTTGAAACTCGAAGCCGCGCTCAAGCACACGGGCGTGTCCGTGCAGGGGCTGCTGTGTCTGGATGTGGGCCAGTCCACCGGCGGTTTTACCGATTGCCTCTTGCAACACGGCGCGGTCCGGGTGGTGGGGCTGGACGTAGGCCAGGGGCAACTGCACCCCGCTTTGCGTGCCGACGCGAGGGTGCTGTGCCTAGAGACGGTCAATGCGAGGGACGCGGACGCTATAGCGCAAGCGTTTGCCGCTGCAGCCCTTCTGGACCCTGACCCGGATGCCGATCTTGAGGCTATGGCGCTGGAAGATGACCCAACACTGCCGCAGTTTGATGTGTTGGTGGGCGACTTGTCCTTCATCTCGCAAACCCTGGTGTTGCCGGCGGTGGTGCCCTTGCTCAAGATCGGTGGCCATTTGTTGGTGCTGGTCAAGCCCCAGTTCGAGCTGCAACCGGGGCAGGTCGGCAAGGGCGGGATTGTGCGAGACGAGGCGTTTTATTCGGTGGTCGAGCAGCGTTTGCGCCAAGCCTGTGTCGAGCTGGGCCTGACGGTGCGCGACTGGCTCGACTCGCCCATCGCGGGGGGTGACGGGAACCGCGAATTCTTCATTCACGCGACTAAAAAACTGAAACTTTGCGGGACAGACCGAAGCAACACGAAGCGAGCCAGCTCTGGCCCCAACTGAATAGAATCCCTGATGGTCAAGTTTCCTGTCAGCTTTGAGTTTTTTCCGCCTAAAACGCCCGAGGGCATGCTCAAGCTGCGCGCGGTGCGCCAGCAGCTGTACGCCCTGAAGCCCGAGTACTGTTCAGTCACTTTTGGGGCCGGTGGATCGACCCAGCAAGGAACGTTTGACACGGTGGCCGACATCTTGAGCGAGGGGATGGACGCTGCCGCTCATCTGTCCTGTGTCGGTGCCAGTCAGACCTCGGTACGCGAACACCTGCAGCGACTCAAGTCCATCGGCGTCAAGCGTATCGTTGCTTTGCGCGGCGACCTGCCCAGTGGCTACGGCAGCGGCGGTGAGTTTCAATTTGCCAACGATCTGGTCAGTTTTATTCGGGCTGAAACCGGCCATGATTTCCACATTGAAGTGGCGGCTTACCCTGAGACCCACCCCCAGGCCAAGTCGCCTGCTGCCGACCAATTGGCGCTGCTCAACAAGATTCGGGCTGGGGCCAATGCCGTCATTACCCAGTATTGTTTCAACCCGGATGCCTATTTCCGTCTGATCGACGATCTGTCAGCACAGGGCCTGTCGGTGCCGGTGGTTGCGGGCATCATGCCGATCACCAACTCAAGCCAGCTGATCCGGTTCAGTGATGCCTGCGGCGCCGAAATTCCGCGCTGGATTCGCTTACGTTTGCATAGTTACGGCGACGACAGCGCGTCGATCAAAGCTTTTGGTCTGGATGCGGTGAGTGCCCTGTGTGAACAGCTACGCGCCGGGGGTGCGCCGGGTCTGCACTTCTACACCCTGAACCAGAGTGCTGCCACGCTGGAGATTTGTCAGCGCTTGGGTCTTTAACCCAGACAGTCTGGGTTTAACGCCGCGTCGATTCGCGCGTCACCAGGTAAATGCCAGGCAAGATCAAGGCCATGCCCCAGGCATGGTAGAGCAGCAGCGGTTCTCCCAGGAACAGCCAAGCCATCACAGCGGTGTAGATCGGGCTCAGGTAGAGCGCCACGCCCACTTTTGCTGCGCCCAGTTCGCGCTGCATCACCGAGTAAGCCAGGTAAGCGCCATAGCCGGGTAGCAAGGCCGCTGCCAGGGCCAGTCCCGTGCCATGCGGCGTCAAGACTGGTAGCGGATTGTGCAGACCTTCCCAGACGGCAAAAGGCAGCAACACCAGAACCCCGGCGATGCTGATGACGGCCAGCCGAGCGGCGGGTCCGAGCGGGCTGGGCCAGCGTTTGAGCAGCACGGAATAAGCGGTCCAGGACAGTGCGGCGGCCACAATCCAGCCGTCGCCGGCGACAAACTCGACAGATTGCAATGCATTCCATTGGCCTTTGACAATCACATGAAGCACGCCGGCCAGTGCCAAGGCCAAGCCGCAGGCCTGGACTAGACGGAAGCGCTCTTTAAGCCACCAGGCCGAGCAGGCCGCAATCAATACCGGCGAGACGGAGTAAATCAGGGAGATATTTACGGCGCCTGTGCTGCGGGCGCCGATATAAACCCAGGCGCCGCAAATCCACATGCCCAAGGCGCCGAGCACTACAAAATGTTTCCAATCGGCAGCGATCTGGTGACGATGGGCCCACAGTTCGGAGCGCGCACCAAAGGAGAACAACAGGCTGGCCATCAGCCAGCGCAGCAAAGCCAAGGTGTTGGGCTCGATCACGCCCGGCGCACTTCGCCCGACCAAATAATTCACGGTCCACAGGGCCGGTGCGATGAAGAGTAGGACCAAGGCGAGGCGGTAGCCCGCCCGTTTTTCCGGGTTCAAGTTAATTTCCGCTCGCTAGTTCAAACGCGGCATGGCGGTCTTGCGCCAGCAACAGCACCATTTGCGGTAAGGCCGCCTGCAGGGCGACTTTGAGGGTGTGCGGCGGATTGATGATGAACATGCCGCTGGCGGGTAGTCCCGGGCGTTGGCTGTCGCCCGCCGCATCGGTGGTGATCTTGCTGGACTTGACGGTCAGCGTCGCGTTGAGCCAACTCTTGCCGGCCTTGACCGCCAGGGTTTTGAGCTTGCGTGGCAGGTTGTGTGCTTCTGGCCGTGGGATCAGCGGATACCACACGGCGTAGCTGCCCGTGGGAAACCGCTTGAGTGAATCGGCCGCCATCAACGCAACCCGGGCGTAGTCGGTTTTTATTTCGTAACTGGGGTCGCTTAACACCAGCGCCCTTTTGACCGGCGGCGGCAGGAATTTCTTGATGCCTTCAAAACCGTCCTCCCGCAGCACAGCGACCTGACGCCCGGCTTCCAGCTGGGCGATGTTGGCCTCCAGTGTTTTGGCGTCAGTTGGGTGCAGCTCGAACAATTTGAGTTTGTCGCGGCCCCGCAGCAGGCGTTGGATGATGAAGGGCGAGCCGGGATAGACCTTGAAGCCGCCTTTGGCGTTGAAGCTGGCGACCATGTCCAGGTAGTCCTGCAGGGCCGGTGCCAGACCGCCAGCCAGCAGGGGGCTGGCGACCTCGTTGGCGCCGATGTGGGCCAGCCGCAAAAACCCCTCAGCCGCTTCGCCACTGGTGTTGGCATAGTCGCCATCGAGCCGGTACAGGCCGGCCCCAGCGTGGGTGTCGAGTACGGTGAGGGCCGTATCTTTTTCTGTCAAATGGCGCAGCACGGCAAGCAGTACCGTGTGTTTGAGGACGTCGGCATGATTGCCGGCATGAAAAGCGTGGCGGTAACTGAACATGGCCCAATGGTAACGGGGCGGGGCGGTTTAAATCGGTAGTGATCGCTTAATGACTTGGTTTTCACGGCAATGGTTGAACAATAAATCTAATGGACTGGCCGTTGTGCCCGCTGCTACTTTCAAAACGTGGGTGTAAATCATCGTTGTGCTCACATCGCTGTGGCCCAGCAGCTCTTGCACGGTGCGAATGTCGGCGCCTGCTTGCAGCAAATGCGTGGCAAAGCTGTGGCGCAAGGTATGTACCGAGACTGGTTTACAAACACCGGCCAGCGTGACAGCCCGCTTGAGTGCCCGTTGCAGGCGATCTTCATGCAAAGGGTGTCGCCGCTCTACACCGCTGCGCGGATCGACAGAAAGTGTGAACGACGGAAACATCCAAAACCAGCCCCAGGCGTGGCCGATCTTGGGGTATTTTTGCTCCAGCGCATGGGGCGTTTCAACCCCGCCGCGTTGCGCCTGCCGATCAGCTTCCCAGGCGGCACGGGCGGCCAGCATCTGCACTCGCAAAGCCGGCGCCAGTGAGCGAGGCAGCATGACCACCCGGTCCTTATTGCCTTTGGCTTCGCGAACGATGATGACGTGGCGGTCAAATTCAACATCCTTGATGCGCAGACGAATGCCTTCCATCAGGCGCATGCCCGTGCCGTAAAGCAGGCGCGCTAGTAAAGCCGCTTCGCCCTCCATGGCAGCCAGCACACCAGCCACTTCGTCTTTGGTCAGAACCGAGGGAATGCGCCGCGCGCTGGCAGGCCGGTTGATGTCGTTCAGCCATGGCAGCTCGATACTCAGAACCTCACGGTACAAGAACAGCAGGGCGCTCAGCGCCTGATTGTGGGTGGATGCAGACACCTTGCGCTGTGTTGCCAGCATGGTCAGGAACGCCTCAACCTGAATTGACTCCCATCTCGCGCGGATGCATCAAACCATGCCAGCGAATGAAAAATCGAATCCAATACAGGTAAACCTTCTCTGTACTGAGGCTATAGTGCAGAGAGCGAATGCGCTCCCGAACCTGGTCGAGCAAGCGGATTGATTGCGGCGGAGGGTTGCCAGATTTTATGGGTTAATTTATAACTGTATGAAACATCAGTATATGTTCCGAAAGCTCAACAGACAAGCCAGTTTCAGGAGAATTTTGTG
Source organism: Burkholderiales bacterium (assembly GCA_964202765.1). Lineage (GTDB taxonomy): Bacteria > Pseudomonadota > Gammaproteobacteria > Burkholderiales > Burkholderiaceae_C > CAXNKH01. The sequence continues at coordinate 5,582 of CAXNKH010000124.1, forward strand.
TCCAGATTAAGCCGCAGCGCCCAGATTAATCCGCAGGTTTTGAGGTGTACATTACGTTAGCTAACTAAGGACTCAGAATGAGCATCCACA
>CAXNKH010000125.1:0-5664 GCA_964202765.1 Burkholderiales bacterium
CCTGACCTAATCTGATTTATTTGCAGACGTTTAGCCACCGACCGTTGACTTGTTTGTTCTCGCACCTTGTAGTCCCGAGGGGGGTAACTCCATTTACGAAAGCGGCTTAAGTTGCGTACTCGGAAGAGGTCGCAATGTGGGCAGGTTTATTCCCGGCAAATCCAAACTGTCATTGCAAATTTGTCTAACTCTACAGTTCTGGCCGTAATCATCACAGACTTGAGCTTTTCGGCACTATGCGATTACAGATACTGTGTACGTGCCAAAAAATAAGCAAACGACTCCGATAGCAAATCTAGAAATTAACACTAGCCCTCGGCCAATTAAGTTCCTACTTTTATTTCACACTTGCTGACGTCGGGCAGCCCGAGGCTATTCGGATTGCATGTTATCTAGGCAATTGGAACCTTGCAACCCGGATGTCTTCCTTATTGGTGGAATAAATAACAAGTGCCTCATCGTTCACCAAACACAGAAATGGATAACCATATCGACCATGCTTGAGGTAACCCGGCATTCTCGGCTCACCTTGGCCATCATCTCCAACTATGAAGTGTTCATTGAAATGAATGCCATCGGCGCTGATTGCCAAAACAACAGGTGTTCGAGGTGTTCGAGTTGAAGGCAATGCATTTGCTGCAGCCGGTGTTGGACAGTTTACGCAAAACCATCTGCCGTCGGGCAGTCGTCCAAAATGTGAGCGAGAGACGGAGTTTGAAAAGTCTGTGAGAGTTGGTAAAGACCAAGTTTCTCCATTGTCCTGGCTCTCACTCACACCCATGCGTGTGTGTAACTCATTTCTAAGCATCATACAAATCGTTCCATCACTTTTTTGGAAGTGGTTGGCCTCATTGAAGTGATGGGGTATGTTGAGTATTCGAGCCCCATTGGCTCTGTTGTACCAATCATCTAGATAGTCGGTTGGTAGTCCAGGCAACATGGCACGACGCCAGCCGGTGAGTCCTGATTCGTCATCGGTGTAAGAGCATGTGAGATGACCAGGAAGAATTAGTCGACCAGTATGCGTTTTCATTGGCGGCATGAAGCCAAATTGATTTTTGACAATGACTGTTGGGCTTGACCAACTCATACCAAGATCGGTGGATATGCGTGCTTCAGTTCGTACGTTGAATGCTGACTGAAGACCCTTTTCAGCTTGCAACTGTTCACGCTCTTTGTTTCGATGCGCTTCAAGCCGCTCCCATTCGCCAGTGAATGCAATGAGATGATTCTTGGTAACCAAGATGCCAGATGAAACAACAACGCTATTGGCATGAACGCCTGGGCGAGAGGGCGCCAAAACTGTGGGGGTGCTCCATGTGCTGCCACAGTCTTCTGACGTAGAAAGCATCACTTGTTGACCAGCCTCTTCTTCATCCTTGGGCGCGCAAGACCACGTTGCGTAAAGTTTGGTGCCATCAAATGCCAACTGTGCTTGGTGATTGAAAGCGCTTCCAACTTGACCAGTAAAAATAGATATATGCTCAACATCAAGCCGTTTAGGTTGGATCGAACCCCATTGGTTTGTAATTTGAAGAGCCATCGCAGTCCTTGACTGGTTTTAACTGATTAAAAGAAAAGCAAGATCAATCAGCAGAAATTTTTGCTTCCTGAATTAGTTTCCGCCATGCAGAAATATCCATATTTAAAAAAGATATCAGTTGCGATTGAGTCATGGGATCAGGAATAATTGCACCTTGTGACACAAATCGTTCACGAACCTCAGCAAGTGCTAAAACAGAGTTGACATCTGTACGAATTTTTTCAATTTTATCCACTGCTGTGCCAGCAGGTACATAAAGTGCTGTCCATGTGAAGATGTCAAAATTGGACAAGCCAGAGTCTGCAATGGTTGGCACATCAGGCAATGAAGGCAGTTGGGTTGTCGTTGTAATAGCTAGGGCTCTAAGTTTTCCCGATTTGACGTGTGGCGATGAGGAAACAACGCTATCAAGCATGATTGGAATATGCCCTGCCATCAAATCAATCAGTGCTGGACCGCTACCTTTGTAGGGAACGTGCGTGATATCCATGTTTGTTAATCTTTTTAGCATCTCCATGCCTAGATGCGAAGGAGAGCCATTGCCAATGGAGGCGTAATTGAATTTACCAGGTTGTGATTTTGTCAGCGCAATCAGCTCTTTGAGATTTTTGGCGGGGAAATCTGGTGTGACTAGTAGCAACAGAGGCGCTTTGCCAACCAATGCGACAGGCACCAAATCTTTGTTTGAATTGGCAACGGGCGGCGTTGTTGAGAAAAGTAAGTTTCGGTTGGTGTAACCAGTGATCAGTAGAGTGTGTCCATCTGGCGAGGCTTGAGATGCGAGATCTGCACCAAGTGATCCACTTGATCCGGGTTTGTTCAGTATGGCAACGGGTTGACGCCATTTTTCTGAAAGTTTTTGACTAATTACGCGCGAGACAAAATCTGTTGTGCCCCCTGGTGCATATGGAACAATAATTTGAATTTGTTTGCTTGGATAGCTGGTTTGAGCAAAACTTGTGAAAGATAGAAAAATTAAAGCCCACGAAAAAAAATATTGGCTCATCGTGATGATTGATTTCATGACTACTCCAAATAAACACAGGTTAATTTTGGTCGAATCAGCCTTGCTGCCCCGCCAAGAGCCAAGCAAAGGCGCGCCTTCGGGCGCGTTTTTCATTTCTACCCACCAATTTACCCGCCATCTGCTGTGCTGGGCTTTCATAAGGCTGGAAATCTGGTATCTTTCAATTTGGCTGAAGTGTTTGTAATTCACCGGGCAACTTCGATTTGCAGGTCAGGAAGCCTTGAATGCTAAACATCCTCAGCCTCCTTGCTTCGGTTGGTCAACGTTGCACTTCGTGTTTGAATCCGCCAAACTAAACTTGACTTGATTTAGATGTTAATGTTGATCCAATCTAGGCGATCGTTCTCAGTCGATCTTCACTCCGGCATCCTTGATCACCTTGGCCCACTTGCGCGTTTCCGTCTGGACGTAAGTCCCAAATTCCGCCGCGGAACTCGGCGCCACCTCCAGCCCAGATTCGAGCAACCGCTGCTTCACATCGGGCGAGTTCAGCGCCTTGCCGATTTCGTCGTTCAGTCTCGCAACGATCTCCGGCGGCGTTCCAGCCGGAACGAAAACGCCGTACCAGTTATTGACCACGTAGTCAGGCAGGCCCGCTTCGGCGATCGTCGGCACGTCCGGCAGCACAATATTGCGCCGGGCGCCGGTCATCGCTAGCGGCCGCACCTTGCCGGCCTTGATGGAACCGAGCGCGGTGGTGACGGTGGCGAACATCACCTGCACGTTGCCCGCCAGCAGATCCTGCATCGCGGCAGGCCCGCCCTTGTAGGGAACATGGACCATCTTGATGCCCGCCAGCGAGTTGAACAGCTCGCCGGCCAGGTGGTCGGTCTGTCCCGGCCCGGTCGACGCGAAATTCAGCTTGCCGGGGTTGGCCTTGGCGTAAGCGACGAGCTCCGCGACAGTCTTGACAGGCAATGCCGGGTTGACCACCAGCACGTTCAGCGCGTTCACGGCTTGCGTTACCGGCAGCAGGTCGGTGGCAGGGTTGTAAGGCAGCTTCTCGTAGAGGCTGACATTGATCGCGATTGCGCCAATGATCCCCAGCACCATGGTGTAGCCGTTGGGCGGCGACTTGGCCGCAAGGTCGACACCGATGTTGCCCCCCGCACCGGGTTTGCTGTCAACGTAGACCGACTGCCCGAGCGAGGCGGTGAGTTTGTCGGCGAGGATGCGAGCCGTGAGATCCGCTGCACCGCCTGGCGCGGTGGGCAGGATGAAGCGGATCGGCCGGTTCGGCCAGGCCTGCGCGTGCGCTCCACCGGCGGCCAGCGCCAGACACCCGATCAGCATTGCGAGTAATAGACGTCGCATGGCAGGCCTTTCTTAGCGGTTAGTAACTTCGAGGTCGAGCATCCACGCGTGCTGCTGGCAGCCGAAGACGTCGCTGTCATCGAATGACCCGCTCGGGTGGGTGCGGGGGATGGTGATCTTGATAGCGTTGGCGGGCGTGTATTCGTAGACCTCGATCTGCGCCGCCGGCAGGCCCAGCAGCACGGAGACATTCTCAACCGAAAGCACCTTGGCCTTGACCACTGCCGCCATGTCCTCGGGGTTGCGAAACAGCAGGTCGAACGTCACCATGAACGGTCCGGCGTTCTTGCTGCGCAACACTTTCGTCAGGTCCCTTAGTCGAGCCATGTGATTTCTCCGTTTCTGACGTCGGAATGCCGGATCGGGAAAAGCGCCAGCGGATCCGGTTCGGCAACGAGGTGGTAGATCGAGAACTCGTAGGTTTCCCCCACCGAGATGTCACATGGCACGAACGGGACCGCCACGTTGCCGGCGGTGGCCAGGATGTCCTTGTAGAAGTAATGCAGCAGGTAGTAGCGTGCCACTGAGCACACTCCATCGGCGATCTGCTGCGTCCGGGCCACGACGTCGGTGATGACGAACACCTCGTTGGGCACAAAATTGCGGTTGACTTCCAGCGACTGCATCACGCCGTTATGGCCGTAAACACGGTACTTCAGGCGGTAGTCCTTCGGCGAATACTTGTCGTTGACGATGCCGCGGGTGATCTCTTCCACGCCGGCGAGCACGTCGTCCATCTGGCCGATGGCGATCGGGCAGCGGATCGCGCCTAGGGAGAAGCAACGAAAGCCGATCGACTCAACTCCCTCGAGCTTGATGGTGTACTTCGGGTTGGTCACCCACTTGCTGCCGGAGACCCTGGTGCGGCGCTCGTCTAGCGCCTCGTAGCGCGAGAGTGAGAGATCCAGCTTGCCACCTGGCTCCACCACCTCGAACGGATTGGGCTGCTCGTATAGGCTGTGCGCGGCTACCGACACTGGCGTGCATCGCCGGTTCGGGTTCATCGACTCCAGCTCGAAGTGGTCGCCGCGGATGGTGGCCAGCATCGCATCGCGTCCGCCGGGGTCGGCGGCAAACGAGGCGCATTCAATGATCTTGGCCGCATGCATCGAGAGCCCGGGATCGAAGCCCTCGGCAATCGGCTTGGCCGCGAACACCGATGCATCGCATGACCGGCCCGCGATGATCACGTCGGGCTTGTCCTTCAGCGCCGCTAGGAACGGCTCGGTGCCCATTTGTCCAACGATGCGGGCGGCGCGGTCGACCTTCTCCTCGGTCAACTGCGCCAGCGGGCCGCAGGGTTCGACATGGCCTTCGCGGATGCGCCGCTTGACGTAGTCCTTGCTGATGTCGGCCGTGATGGTGGCCATGCTGAAGCTCAGGGAGCACTGTTTCGCCACGCGCGACAGGGCTGCCAGGGTCTTTTCAATGTGCGGCAACGCGCCCGAAGATCCCGCCGAGCCGATGATCACGGGCACGCCCAGCTGGCGGCCGGCGACCAGCACCAGCTCCAGGTCGCGGTCGATCATGTCGATGGAGGATTCGGTGTTGCCCGATCCTAGGTAGTACGGCCCGATGTCGGTGGAACCCATGTCGGCGCCGATCACGTCAGGCGAGCGCTCCACACCGCGCCGGAACGCGTCGGCGATGATGCCGTGGCCGAGTTGGCCGGTGGCTGAAAGGCATTTGATTTCCTTCATGCAGCGCTTCGATGGAGGCGGTGAACCGTTAGAGGGTGTCCAAGCAAGATTTTCTCCTGTTTGCAAATAATTTTGTTCTG
>CAXNKH010000126.1:0-5623 GCA_964202765.1 Burkholderiales bacterium
ACAGACCAAGAGTTACTTGCGGAATCGGTTTCCACCGATTCCGGGGCCGTGAACTTTGCCCTGTTCTCAACTGATTAAACTCTAATGATAAGTAACATGTCAGGCCCTCCATGATTGGCAAGCTCACCGGCACCCTCAGCGACAAGAACCCCCCCCAGATTCTGCTTGATTGCAATGGGGTGGGCTACGAGGTGCACGTTCCCATGAGCACCTTCTACAACCTGCCACAACTTGGCGAAAAGCTCAGTTTGCTGACGCATCTGGTGGTGCGTGAAGACGCCCAGATTCTCTATGGCTTTTTTGAGTCTTTCGAACGCGAAGCCTTTCGTCAGCTGATCAAGATTTCGGGTGTCGGTCCGCGTACCGCCTTGTCCGTGTTGTCGGGCATGAGTGTGGCCGATTTGGCCCAGGCCGTGACGCTGCAAGAGGGCGGCCGCCTGGTCAAAGTACCCGGTATCGGTAAAAAAACGGCGGAGCGCCTGTTGCTCGAACTCAAGGGCAAACTTGGCGCCGAGTTGGCATCATCGGCCCAGGCCGGTCACGGGGCGCAATCCGATATTTTGCAAGCCCTGCTGGCCTTGGGCTACAGCGACAAGGAAGCAGCGCTGGCGCTCAAAGCCTTGCCCCAGGATGTGGCGGTGAGTGAGGGCATCAAGCTCGCACTCAAGGCGCTGGCCAAGTAGAGTAACGGCTTTAGTCAATTCATCGATCCATTACTTAGGCTTGCTGTGAGTATTCAAACTGATGATTTTGCGGCGGCTCCGGCGGGACGGATGGTCTCGGCCGCGCCGACTTCACCGCACGAAGAGGCAATTGAGCGTGCCTTGCGGCCCAAGTTGCTCGACGAGTATGTGGGCCAGACCAAGGTGCGCGAACAGCTCGAGATTTTTATCGGAGCAGCCAAAAAACGCCACGAAGCACTGGACCATGTCTTGTTGTTCGGCCCGCCCGGCTTGGGCAAGACCACACTGTCGCACATCATTGCCCATGAGCTCGGCGTCAATCTGCGCCAGACCAGCGGGCCGGTGTTGGAAAAACCCAAGGACTTGGCAGCACTGCTGACCAATTTGGAGAAAAACGACGTCCTCTTCATCGATGAAATCCATCGTTTGTCACCGGTGGTGGAAGAAATCCTTTACCCGGCGCTGGAGGACTATCAGATCGACATCATGATCGGCGAAGGCCCAGCCGCGCGCTCGATCAAGCTCGACCTGCAGCCCTTCACCCTGGTCGGTGCCACCACGCGTGCCGGCATGCTGACCAACCCGCTGCGCGATCGCTTTGGCATTGTGGCGCGGCTGGAGTTTTATACGGCCGAAGAACTGGCACGCATCGTCAAGCGCAGCGCCGGCTTGCTCAAAGTAGATATGGACGCAGACGGTGGCTTTGAGATTGCGCGACGCTCACGTGGCACACCACGCATTGCCAACCGCCTGCTGCGCCGGGTGCGCGACTATGCCGATGTCAAGGGCAGCGGCCACATCACGCTGGACATCGCGCACAAAGCGCTGGTCATGCTTGACGTGGATCCGCAAGGTTTTGACGTGATGGACCGCAAACTGCTGGAGGCGGTGATCCACCGCTTTGACGGCGGCCCGGTCGGCCTGGACAACATTGCCGCCAGCATTGGCGAAGAGCGAGACACGATTGAAGACGTGATTGAGCCCTATTTGATCCAGCAGGGCTTTTTGCAGCGCACACCGCGCGGCCGTATCGCTACGCTGGCGGCGTACCGCCATCTGGGTGTAACAGCGCCGCAGAATCCGATTGATTTACTCTAGAAGCCAACAGTTACAGAGTGTTGGGGACAGAGCTGGTTCGCTGCGCGTAACTGCGGTCTGTCCCACAATGTCTTACAGTAGCGCGCCCCGGGCATCGACCTCATAGACTATTTCTACCACCCCGTGCTGCAAGCCGCCGCGGACACCGATCAGGCTGTCGTGCAGGTTGACGGTGGGGTCGCAATGGCCTGGAATCAGCCACAGGGTGTCGCCCAAAGCGGGCAATTTCGCGCCGCGCAAGATGCCGTGCTCGTCGCCGCCATTGAAGAATTCCAGGGGCGCGGCACCTGCATCTTGCCGTACGCGCGGCAGGCCAGAATCAATCGCATGGCTTTTGTGACCGGCGTCGCACACCGCGTGCTCGGCACCCAGGCTCATGACCTGGGTCTTGAGAAACAAGGCGTGCTCGAACTGCGGCTGCTGTGGATCGGGCTGGTTGCCGGCATAGTCGGCATCCATGAACAGGAATGAGCCCACCTGCAGCTCGCCATAGACCCCGCTGCTGCTTTCCAGCGCAAACGTACCGCTGCCCGCGCCCGTGACCAGGCCGACACTCAGCCCGTTTTGGGTCAACAGGGCGGTCGCCGCTTGCACCTTGGAGACGGCCGAGGCAATGGCTTCTTGCCGCTCGCCAGCCTGCCGAAAATGCTGAGCCCGTCCGTGATAAGCCTGTAAACCGGCAAAGTTCAGGCTTGGCTGCGCTGCGATTGCTTGGGCCAATTCCAGCGTCATTTCAGGAGAGCTCACACCACAGCGGCCATGGCCCACATCCAGCTCAACAAACACATCGATCAGATTGGCACGGGCCGTGGCCAAGCGTGCAGCTTGCGCCAGATGGATTACGCCAAACAGACTGTCGACGGCGATGGCGAGACGACCGCCACGCTGGTCCAAAACTTGGGCCAGGGCAACGACGCGTTGCAGCTTGAGCGGCGAGATCACTTCATTGCTGATGTAAATATCGTTTACGCCGCCGGCCGCCATGACTTCGGCCTCGGAAGTTTTTTGCACGCACACCCCCACCGCGCCGGCCTGAACCAGCAGGCGCGCCAAGGCTGAGCACTTGTGCATCTTGGCGTGCGGACGCAAGTGCATTTGATGGCTTTTGGAAAATTCCACCATCCGCTTGAGATTGCGCTCCATGGCGTCGAGATCGAGCACCAGCGCCGGGGTGTCGATGGTGCTGACGGGAAGCCCTTTAAGCTGCTGCTTCATCCAAGCTCCCTTGATCTAAATGGCGGGTATCGGACCAGCCAATCAGGCTCAGTCCTTCGGGGCTCCACAGCAGGCGATTGACGGCTGTGTTGCCCAGCTCCCAGGTGCGTGGGGCTTGCAGATCGAGCCGATTGGCCAGGCGGTACAGCACGTCCATCACGCCGCCGTGCGCGACCAAGGCGATTTGTTGGCCCGGGTGTTGTTGGGCAATTGAATCGACAGCGCTTTCAATCCGCGAATGCAACGCAACCAGGCTTTCCCCTCCTTCGGGCGAAAAATCAAGATCGCGACTGCGCCAGCGACGCGCCTGGTCCGGCCATAGGGTCTCGATTTCGGACCAGGTCTGGCCTTCAAAAGTGCCAAAGCAACGCTCGCGCAAAGACGGCATTTGGGTTGGTTCGCGCCCGGCCAGTTCGGGGTGGTGCTGGCTGATGGCGCTGGCGGTCTCGAAAGCCCGGGCCAGGTCGCTGCTGTAGATGGCATCCAGTGTTTCTGAGCTCAGTGACCTGGCCAAGCGCTGCGCTTGCCAGCGCCCGGTCTGGTTGAGTGGGATGTCCAGATGGCCCTGGATCCGGGTATCGGCGTTCCAGGCGGTTTCGCCGTGGCGAATGGCAATGATGCGGGTGACTTGCATAAGATTTAGTGCGAAACGACGCGCAAGCCGGCCGGATTGGAGGCGCTGAACTGCTCTGGGTCAAAAGCCTTGTCGCCATCGACGCTGGCCAGGCCGGTGGCTTGTAACCCTTTGAAGTCATGCTGTTTGCTGTCCATGAGGTGCGAGGCAACGATGTTCTGCAAGGCGCTGAACATGCTTTCAATCCGGCCCGGGTGATTTTTTCCCCATTCGCGTAGCATGGCGCCGACTTGCTTGCGTTGCAGGTTGTCCTGGCTGCCGCACAGGGTGCAAGGAATGATGGGGAACCCACGGTGAGTGGCCCAGCGAGTGAGGTCTTTCTCAGCCACATTGGCCATCGGTCGGATCACGATGTGGCGGCCGTCGTCACTCACCAGTTTGGGCGGCATACCCTTGAGCTTTCCACCGAAGAACATATTCAGGAAAAAAGTTTGCAATATATCGTCCCGGTGGTGACCCAGGGCGATTTTGGTGGCACCGAGTTCATCGGCCACCCGGTACAGAATGCCACGGCGCAGCCGGCTGCACAGGCTGCACAAAGTTTTACCGTCGGGAACGAGCCGTTTGACGATGGAGTAAGTGTCCTGATTCTCGATGTGAAAAGGCACGCCGAGCTGGGTCAGGTAGGCCGGCAGGATGTGCTCGGGGAAGCCGGGTTGTTTCTGATCGAGGTTGACGGCGATCAGGTCAAAATGAATTGGCGCACGCACTTTTAGCTTGAGCAGGATGTCGAGCATGGCGTAGCTGTCCTTGCCGCCTGAAACGCAGACCATGACCTTGTCACCCTCTTCGATCATGTTGAAGTCGACAATGGCCTGGCCCACCTGACGGCACAGACGCTTTTCGAGCTTGTTGACCTCGTAGGCGGCACGTGGCGCCGCGTCGCGCTCGATTTTGAGCTCCTTGTCCAGGGGAACGATCTCGTTTTCAATCCAGGTGGCGCTCATAGTCTCCATCTCAGTCAATTGTCTTAATCAGTTCGGTAATGAGTCGGGGTCAGAGCCCAATTTCGTTTCAAAGTGCAGCCTCCGGAAACAGTGTTGTCATGAATTGGGGTCTGACCCCAACTCACAATTCACGGGGTATTCACCAGGTTCCAGTTTCAGCGCGAATTGCCACTTCGCAGTCGTCAAAAATTTCCAGCTTGACGATTTTCACCCGGACCCCTTGCACCCCGGGAAGCAACAGCAGGCGCTGGGCCAGTTTGCCGATCAGGGTTTCCAGCAGGTTCACATGCTCAGCCGTGCATTCATCGATGATGATCTGGCGCACTTTGCGGTAGTCCAGCACGTGTTTGATGTCATCGTCGCGCGGCAGCAAAAATTGTTCGCCCAGATTGAGTTCGGCGTCCACCTGAATCGGTTGCGGTGCAGACCGCTCGTGCGCCAGGATGCCCAGGTTGGCGTTGAAGCGCAGGCCGGTCAGGGTGAGGGTTTGGCGACTGTTGGACATGGGGTAAGGGGGGTGTGCGTCGTGGCTTGGTGGCTTACATCAGAGAGAAATCACGCTCAAACTTCATCAGGTGTTGGCCGCCATCGACCAGCAGCGTGGTCCCGGTGATAGAGCCGTTCTCCAGAGCAAACTTCACGGTGGTGGCCACGTCTGGTGCGGTGGAGGAGCGGCCCAGCGGCGAGAGTTGGTGCAGGGACTCGAACTTGTCTGCGCTCAGAAACGGGCTGCTTAGCGTTAGACCTGGTGCCACGCCCACCACACGTAAGCGAGGTGCCAGCGCCAAGGCCAGCATGGTGTTGGCCGCTTCCAGCGCGGCTTTGGACAGGGTGTAGCTGAAAAAATCAGGGTTCTGGTTCCACAGCTTCTGATCCAGCAGGTTGACCACCACGCCGCGCGCCTCAGGGTCCGTCTTGGCCCGCTCACTCAGGTGCGCGTGCAGGGCCTGGGCCAACAAAATGGCGGCGCCGGCATTGCTGTGCATATGGCGGTCCATCGCGGCAAAGCCAAAACTGGCGGCTTGGTCGTGCTCAAAAGTGGAGGC
>CAXNKH010000127.1:0-5596 GCA_964202765.1 Burkholderiales bacterium
TAGGCCTGTAGCGCTGTCCTGAACTGATGAGTACTTGAAAAAGAAGAGTTTATGGCTATGCGCTCTCACTATTGTGGTTTGGTCACCGAGACGGTGTTGGGTCAGACCGTTAGTTTGTGTGGCTGGGTTAATCGGCGGCGCGATCATGGCGGTGTCATTTTTGTCGACTTGCGCGACCGTGAAGGCTCGGTCCAAGTGGTGTGCGACCCGGACCGTGCCGACATGTTCGCAACGGCCGAGGGGCTGCGCAATGAGTTCTGTATTCAGGTCAAAGGCCTGGTGCGGGCCCGTCCGGAGGGAACAGTCAACGACGGCCTCAAGAGCGGCAAGATTGAAGTGTTGTGCCATGAGCTCATCGTTCTTAACCCTTCGGTCACGCCGCCTTTTCAAATTGACGACGAGAACCTGAGTGAAACCACCCGACTGACCCATCGGGTGCTTGATTTGCGCCGTCCTTATATGCAGAACAACCTGATGCTGCGCTACCGGGTGACAATGGAAGTACGTAAGTTTCTTGATGCCCATGGTTTCGTCGATATCGAGACCCCGATGCTGACCAAGTCCACGCCCGAAGGCGCGCGTGATTACCTGGTACCGAGCCGGGTGCATGACGGCCATTTCTTTGCGCTGCCGCAAAGTCCCCAGCTGTTCAAGCAACTCTTGATGGTGGCTGGCTTCGACCGTTATTACCAAATCATCAAATGTTTCCGGGATGAAGATTTGCGGGCTGACCGTCAGCCCGAGTTCACCCAAATCGATATCGAAACTTCATTTTTGGGCGAAGAAGAAATCCGTTCCATGTTCCAGGAAATGGTCACCACGGTTTTCAAGAACGCCATTGACGTGGACCTGGGTGAGTTTCCAGTCATGAGCCACGAGCAGGCCATGTTCCGTTTTGGCTCGGACAAACCAGATTTGCGAATCAAGTTGGAGTTCGTGGAAGTCACCGACGTGATGGCCGATGTGGATTTCAAGGTGTTTTCGGGCGCTGCCACTATGAAGGGGGGCCGTGTGGTGGCCCTGCGCGTACCGTGTGGCTCGGTCGAGGGCGGCGGCATCAGTCGGGGTGAGATTGATGCCTACACCGAGCTCACCAAGATCTACGGCGCCAAAGGTTTGGCCTATATCCGGGTCAATGATGTGAGCAAGGGCCGCGACGGGCTGCAAAGTCCGATCGTTAAAAACATTCACGACAAGGCGATCGCTGAAGTGCTGACCAGGACGGGTGCACAGGATGGGGATTTAATTTTCTTTGGGGCCGATAAGGCCAAGATCGTCAACGATGCCATCGGTGCGCTGCGCGTGAAGATCGGCCTGAGTGAATTCGGCAAAAAAAATGGCTTGTTCGAAGCGGGTTGGCGCCCGTTGTGGGTGGTGGACTTTCCGATGTTCGAGTACGACGAAGAGGCCCAGCGCTACACGGCCACCCATCACCCCTTCACGGCCCCGAAAGACGGCCACGAGGACTGGATGGTGTCAGCACCCGAGAAGTGCATTTCCAAGGGCTACGACATGGTTCTCAACGGCTGGGAAATGGGAGGTGGTTCGGTCCGTATCCATCGCGCCGATGTGCAACAGAAAGTATTTGACGCCCTGAAAATCACGCCTGAAGAGGCGCAAGTCAAGTTCGGCTTCCTGCTCGATGCCTTGCAGTATGGGGCGCCGCCCCATGGCGGTCTGGCCTTCGGCTTGGACCGCATCGTCACGATGATGACAGGGGCTGAGTCGATCCGCGACGTGATCGCCTTCCCCAAGACCCAGCGCGCCCAATGCCTGTTAACCCAGGCACCTTCGTTGGTCGATGACAAGCAAATGCGTGAATTGCACATCAAACTGCGCAATCCACCTGCAACAGCTTAAGGCAGAATGAAAGGGCGCTCCATAGGCGCCCTTTTTTATGCCCACTGGTTTCAAAATTCCCGAATCAGTCCTGGTGGTGATTTACACCCCGGCGCTGGAGGTATTGCTAATTGAGCGTTCCGACGCACAGGACTTTTGGCAGTCGGTGACGGGTAGCAAAGACGAACCGGAAGAGGATTTTCGCGCCACGGCGGTGCGCGAAGTAGCCGAGGAGACCGGCATCAACTGCGGCCCTGGGACAGCGTTGGGCCAGAGCCTGAAGGACTGGCATCTGGAAAACGTCTATGAAATTTACCCACGCTGGCGATACCGTTACGCGCCCGGCGTGCTACGCAACACAGAACATTTGTTTGGTTTGTGCGTGCCTGGTGCCACGCCCATTCAGTTGAGTCCTAGGGAACACACGGGTTATCGTTGGCTACCCTACCGTGAGGCTGCGCATCTTTGCTTTTCTCCCTCTAACGCTGAAGCCTGTTTGCTGTTGCCGCACTTGGCGAATCGGGGGCTGACGTCATGATGCGGCTGCGGGTTGCGACCTACAACATCCACAAGGGGGTGCAGGGTGTGGGATCTCGGCGTCGCCTGGAGATTCACAACCTGGGCCATGCTGTTGAACAGCTGGACGCCGATATTGTCTGCCTGCAGGAGGTGCGTCGAGTGCATCGAAGGGAGGAGCGACATTTCAGTCATTGGCCTGAATTACCGCAGGCTGAATTTTTAGCACCGCAAGGTTACGAAGCGGTGTACCGAACCAATGCGTTTACCCGACATGGAGAACACGGCAATGCGCTGTTGTCGCGCTGGCCAGTCATCAGTCACCAGCATGAGGATATGTCTGACCACCGTTTCGGGCAGCGCGGCTTGTTGCATGTTGAACTGCTGGTGCAGGGGGAGTCGGTTCACGTAGTGGTGGTTCATCTGGGCTTGATTCCAGCCAGTCGGGAGCGACAAGTTGAGCAGCTAAAGCGTTTCATCGCTCGCCATATTCCTGATGACGTGCTGCTGATTGTTGCGGGAGACTTTAACGACTGGGGATCGATGGTGCAGCGCCAGCTCAACAAGATTGGGTTAACGGCTTGGCAGAAAACACGCAAGCTGACCTACCCTTCCCGCCTGCCTCTGACCCAACTTGATTATGTTTACGCACGGGGTTTGCAGGCGTTGGATCTGCAAGTGCCGCATGGTCGGATCTGGTGGCGGATGTCCGACCATCTGCCGCTGATCGCGGATTTTTACATGCCCATGGCGGGGAACTAGGTATGGCCCAACTTCGATTCGGACACCAAGTCGAACTGTTGCACAGCGGAAAGTCGTTTTTCCCCGCACTCGTGCAAGCGATCGGTGACAGTATTCACGAAGTCAGGCTGGAAACCTATATTTTTAATCTCGACGACTCAGGTCAAGCGGTGGCGCAGGCGCTGGTGCGGGCGGCCCAGCGGGGGGTCAAGGTTTTCCTGGTGATGGATGGCGCTGGTACGCCCAAGTTCGCGCCCAGCCTGGCGCAGGCCTTTGATTCTGCGGGGGTACATTGGCGTATTTTTGCACCCCTTGGCCCCATCGGCCTGCTGTTCCCCAGCAGTTGGCGTCGATTGCACCGCAAACTGTGCGTGGTCGATGGTCGGGTGGCTTTTTGCGGCGGTATCAATATTCTTGACGATCATCTTGATCCAAACCATGGCCAACTGGGGGAGCCGCGATTGGATTTTGCGGTGCGGGTGACGGGTCCCTTGGTTCATCAGGCCCATGAAGCCATGGCCCACTTCTGGTGGCGCTTGCAAACCAGCAGCAATGTTCGCAACCGCGATTTCGCTGCTGTTTGGCGTTCGATTCAAGACGGATTGAACATGGCGCTCAGTGAATGGGTTGGTCAAGAGCCGTGGCGCAAAGGACGATTCGAGGGGAAAAACGCGCAAGCCGCCTTGTTGCTAAGGGACAACTTGTTGCATCGGGGTTCCATCGAACGGGCTTACCGCAAGGCCATTGGTGAGGCAAAGCAAGAGATCATCATTGCCAACGCTTATTTTTTACCTGGTCGCAAGTTGCGCCAGGGGCTGATCCATGCGGCGCAACGCGGGGTCAAGGTCCGTCTCTTGTTGCAGGGACGCTATGAGTATTTCATGCCTTATCACGCAGTGCGGCCAGTCTATGACGTGTTGTTGGCCGCGGGGGTGGAGATCCATGAGTACGAGCCGAGCTTTCTCCATGCCAAAGTGGCGGTGGTCGACGGCCGTTGGGCGACTGTGGGCTCATCCAACATTGACCCCTTAAGTTTATTGCTGGCACGCGAGGCCAATGTGATGGTTGACGATGCTGAATTTTCCCTGGAATTGCGTGGGCATTTAGAGCGGGCGATGGCGCAAGAGGGGCGCCGGGTCGATCCGGCGGTCTATGCGAGGCGGCCTTGGCAGCTCAGATTGTTGGATAGGCTGGCCTTCAGCTTGATGCGCCTGGCCCTGTTTTTGACAGGATTTCGCTATTAAAAAAGTAGCTTAAAACGCTGATGAGACAAGAAAGGGTACTGGCATCTTGAAAAATCAATCGCTGGTAACATGGCACCATGTTAATGAAGAATCAGAGCACCATGAAAACCAGCGCTGCCGATGAGGGGACGCACGTTTCCGTCAAAATCCGGGAGCGCCTACTGGCCGCGCGCAAACGTTTTAACGCCAATGACAATATTGCGGAATTTATCGAGCCCGGTGAATTGGACAAGTTGCTCGACGAGGTCGAGCACAAAATGCAAGGCGTACTCGACAGCCTGGTGATCGATACCGAGGGTGATCACAATACGGTCAATACCGCGCGTCGGGTGGCCAAGATGTACATCAACGAGGTGTTCCGGGGGCGTTTCGTTCATGCGCCCACCATCACTGAATTTCCGAATGCGGAACACCTCAATGAGCTTATGATTGTAGGTCCGATCACCGTGCGCAGCGCCTGCTCTCACCATTTTTGCCCTGTGATCGGAAAAATTTGGATCGGCGTGTTGCCCAATGAACACACCAATGTGATTGGCTTGTCCAAATACGCCCGACTGGCCGAGTGGGTGCTGGGTCGGCCCCAGATTCAGGAAGAGGCAGTGGTGCAACTGGCAGACTTGATTCAGGAGAAAACCCAGCCCGATGGTCTGGCCATCGTGATGGAGGCCAGTCACTATTGCATGGCCTGGCGCGGTGTTAAGGACATGGACAGCAAAATGATCAACTCGGTCATGCGCGGTGTGTTCTTGAAGGACTCCAACCTGCGTCGTGAATTTTTGGCCCTGATCCCCATGAGGAGCTAGTATGTTGGTACGCCTGTTGTATGCGAGCCGTGCACTGGGCCCCAGCCCGGAAGCGATTGAAGCTATATTGATGCAGTCGCGCCAGCACAATCCGTCTTCTGGCATCACGGGCATTCTTTGTTACGGCGGCGAAATATTCTTGCAGGCGATCGAGGGTGGTCGCAAGCCCGTGAGTGACTTGTTTGGCCAGATCCAGCGCGATCCCCGGCACCAGGACGTGGTGCTGCTGCATTACGAGGAAATAAGCGAGCGTCGCTTTGGCGGCTGGACCATGGGACAGGTGAACATGTCCAAGATCAACACCAATATTTTGCTGAAATACTCGGAAAAACCCGAGCTTGACCCTTACGCGGTCTCTGGTGCGGTGTCGATGGCTTTGCTCGAAGAGCTGATGGCCACAGCCTCCATCATCGGCCGAGCCTGAAGCCCGCAACTTTGCTGATTGGCTGCGAT
>CAXNKH010000128.1:0-5591 GCA_964202765.1 Burkholderiales bacterium
TCGGCCGCAGATGGTTTGTACTTTACTGGCGCGCTGGCCGCTCTGCCGGCTGCCTCCTTCGCCGCTGCATCAACTGCTTTTTGAGCATCCGATTGCCCACTGTAGTAGCTACCCGTCGAGTTTGATTTCGCTACCTTGGCCTCCACGCTAGCACTAACAATTCCTGACCCGCCACACAGGCAGCAATTCTCGTTTCTGCCAAAGCAGGGGCAAGCAGTAGCCATTAGCCAAGCTCCATATCAAGGCACCCGGCGCGAGCAACATTCAGCATGAAATTGCGCCAATAGCAACGTCATTTCACTCTCTCTCAAACCCCTGATCCGTAAACTTCAACGTCCTGCTGTTCTCAGTCACCGTGCGGACCGCTTGATCGGGTACACCAGTCGGCACCTCTGCGCTGATCTCCAACGTCACGGTCACCTTGGCACCTACCAAGCCGGACAGATGCGCGATGACTTCCTCCGCGATCTTGCTGGCATCTCGGCCAACGCGCGCCGTATCAAGCACGACTGAGCCATGAAATCGTTTCGGCTTGGCAGGCGCTGCCGGTGGTTCAGGCAGCTCACCGCCCACTGGACGAGTCGGTGGTTCTGTCCCTCTGCCCGTTGGCGGGCGTGGGTCATCGATGGGCAACTCAACGCGCTCAGCCTCCAACTGCTTAAACGCAACCTCTGGCTTGACTAGCAGCCCGGTCGAATGGGCGTCAATCACCGAAATTTGGTCGCCACTGCGTAAGCCGCGGTAGCGGGTTGACCCGTCGTCAAAACTTTCTGCATAGCCAAAGCTGTCCTGCCGCCATGTGAGCAAGCCCAGTCCGTCACGAATAGACTCCAGCAGCACATTGGAGTCTTTGAGCCTTGGCAGGTAGAGGTACCGTGCAAAGTCCTCGACTAACTGCTTCACCGTCACATGGTTGCCCCGCCAGAGCGGAATCTTGTCGAGTTCCATTCGTAAACGGGTCGATCCAAAGCTGATCAAGAAGTGTTCATCGGTCCGCAACTTCTTGCTGGCGCGCACGGCCAGCGCATCCGTTCCTGAGAGCCGCAGCGCCTCCCAGGTGATCGCTGCCTGTGGCGTGCCTTGTACTGGCACCAAAAGCCACTGATAAGTCTCGGGGAGCCGGGCAGTGACAGCGCCATCTGCTGCCGTGGCCTGTGTTTTGGCCTGCGTCACCTGGGATGGCCTCAGGTTCAGTTGCACCTCGTCGGTAAGGATGGATGCCCAGGCGAGGTACTTGCGCGCTGCTTCGTCCAGGTCCTTCAGGCGCGGTGTGTCCGCCGCCAGAAAGACCAGGGTGTTGCGATACAGA
Source organism: Burkholderiales bacterium (assembly GCA_964202765.1). Lineage (GTDB taxonomy): Bacteria > Pseudomonadota > Gammaproteobacteria > Burkholderiales > Burkholderiaceae_C > CAXNKH01. The sequence goes on from CAXNKH010000128.1 coordinate 1,310, forward strand.
CGGGGTGAGTTGCCGCGCGATTCCAGTATTGCCTTGGCAGCAACCTGGGCGGCACTACCTTCTTCCTTGGTAAAGGGGAAGTTGATGCCCAGAACCACCAGCCGTGCGTCCATGTCATCAGGCACGTCCGCGCCGCTCTGTGGCATGGGATGGATTCGGTTGAAGTCACCCATGCGCGTCAAGTCCTTACGCAGACGCTGCTCAAGTTCATGCGACACCTTGTCAGGCTCCCGCTTGAGTTGCTCGGCACGATCTTCAGCGAGTTTGGTCACCGTGGGCTGAATGTCGTACCAGTAGCGCGCGCCATCCTGATACAGGTAGGTTGCGGCACCGGCCATGCGGCGCAACGCATCGCCAAAAATGGCGGGCGATTCACCCGGCATCACGCAGCCCAGCTTGACGCGCCGGTCCTCAATCCCCCTGTGCGCGGCAGCGGTGGTCGGTGCGGAGCCCATGTAAATGGTCCGTGCCACCCGCCTGCAAGCCGAGTACTTGCCTAGGTTGGGCTGCTCACCATCGATCTTGAGTGGAAGCGAGTTAGGTCCGTCCACATCCTTCTCGATCACCGGCACCCAGTTGTCAGAGAGATAGCGCGTCAGTTCCGACTGAACGCGCGGATCGTCAATAGCGACGTTGCCCGGCAGGATAAGAGGGTTGCGGTCAGACTTCTCCCACAGGCTGTGAATCACCGCTGCCATCAGGCGCAGCACGCCGCGTGTGCGCTGGAACTTCACCAGTGTTGACCAGTCCGTGTAGAGCCGGTCAAAAACTTCTGGGTGAATGGGATACGCGGCCTTCATACGCTTTTCGTAATCTGCTTCGCGGCATTCCGGTGGAAACTCAGCCTGCTGGGTTTGATAGAAGTCGGCAAAGGCCCGTGCTACAACGTCACGGTCCTTGAACTGCGCCGGTTCCGTCATCGGCTGGAACAAGCGCCGACGCACAATTTCAAAACCCTCTTCAGCACTGGCCGGCCGCCAGGACGACTCGACCCGTCCCACCACATTGCGTAGCCGTTCAAGCGCCTCACGCCCTCGGGTTCCGCCCACCTCAACATCATCGCTGTGGGTGTGCGGCGAACCCGTGGTGTCTGAGGCGGGCAAGCTGATCACCAGCAGGCAGTTCTTAGCCAGTTTGGCCGACTCTGTCAGAACCTGGGCAAAGCTGAACTGCGTCTCAAAGCCACCAGCAGGCAGATCGCTCTGGTCATGCAGTTGTCGTGCATAGGCCACCCACTCGTCGATCAAGATCAAGCAAGGGCCATAGTCGTTGAACAGCTCGCGCAGCACGTCGCCGGGGCTGGTGGCCTTTTCGTCATCGGCTTTGATTCGGTTATAGGCTTTCTTGCCACCCAATTGCCAAGCCAGCTCGCCCCACAAGGTATGCACTACCGTGCCATCAGCCTTGGTGGACGGGTTACCAGGAGAAATCTTGTTGCCGACCAGCACAACGCGATTGGCCTTTGGAGCTTTGCTGGCTCCGGCAGCGGTCATCACTTCATCAATGCCCGCCAAATCGGTCGGCTTGATGCCTGAGAATAGGTGGTACAGCGCCAGCATAGAGTGCGTCTTGCCGCCACCAAAGTTTGTTTGCAACTGAATCACCGGGTCACCGCCGCCCACAGTCAACCGCTTTACCGCGCCAACCAGCATCCCCTTAAGGCTTTCAGTAAGGTAGGTGCGCCGAAAGAACTCTACCGGGTCCCTGTATTCATCGGTGCCTTGACCCAGATGCACCTGCCACAGGTCTGCTGCAAACTCGGCTTGCTGATAGCGCCCACTGGCAACGTCGGCGTGTGGCGTCACCACTTCGCGCCAGGGTTTTAGTGTGCCGGTTACACCACTTTCAATGGCGATGCTGGTTGACTTGCGCTTCTCACTGCGGGCCTGATCGTCAAAACGCACCCGCAGAAGTTCGGTCTTCATCTTGTCCACGTCATCTGCCTGAGCGGCAGAGATGGACGAGAGCAGTCGTCCAGCGGAGTCGAGGGCACGATACGCATCGTCGCCTGAGAACGCATCCTGGTGCGCCCAACGGTTGCGTATGGCAATAATTTCATTAACAAGGCTGCGCTCGGACTTGCCCAGAATCTGGCGGAACACCTCAGTCCATTTGCGGTCCATGACAACCAACAAGGCTGCAACGTCATTGAGCGACTCGGCGCTGCGGGTGCCCAGTCGCGTATCTGACAAAATTTCCCTAATTTCATGCGCCCAGCCGTCGCCGTATTTGGCCTTGAACTCGCGCTCGACAAATGGTACTAAGCCGGCTTTGAGAAATTCCAGTGCCTTGCTTACTCGTTCTTGGTTGGTGATAGCCATGCTGTTTATTCCTGATTGAACAGATCGTCAGTGCCGACTGGTACAGCACTGGGTTTCTCACGGGCCAATCGCGTAATTTCGGGCCAGCTTTGTACCAAGCCGTTGTAGGCCATTGCCTCGTTTGCGCGCTTTTTGCGTTCGCATAGGGTGTAGAGGCGGTAGCACAATTCACGCGCCGTCTCGGCTTGACTGCCGAGCTTGGCAACTAGCACTGAAGCCGCACCTTCGCCGCTGGACTCAAGCACGCGTACCAGTTGGTGCACCATTTCCCAGACCGTCAGACGCTTGTCGCTGGCTGGGTCCCAATCGGGAGCAAGTTCTGCCGGCTTCAACAGCCGCACCTTGCCGGCCTTGGACAGCAAAATGCCACCCTCCACCAGTCCGGCAACTGCTGTGTTCTTGGACTTTGAAAGCTGCTCGGCCACACCATAGTCCCCTTCCGCAAAGCCTACCTGATCGAACCATGTCAATGCCCAGCGCGTATCGGCATCGAAGTCGCCTTCCTGCTCGGCCAACGCTTCGTCGAGTGTCTGGTTGATCAGCGCCAGCGCAGCACGCACTGTGAGTGGTTTATCATCTGCATCGATCACCTTTGCGTAACGCGTATATACCGCCATGCCGGGTCCGATTGCGGCTTGCGCCAAATCAACCGGCGCGATGTTGCCTTTTTGCAGATGTACCAAAGCCATTGGCAATTCTGCTTTTAAGGCAGCAACAAACTCACGGCGGGTACCAGTTGGCGCCTTGGTAGATTGCTTCCGGCAAACCAAAACAATACTGGATGCAAGACTATTCTTGATGGTTTTCATCGCCGCAGTCATCTCAGTACGCATCGGCCATGTCCCACTAATTGAGAAGCCAGCAGCTAATACGGCAGCCAAGAAGGTATCCCAGCCTGTGTTTTTTGTGCCATCGTCCCCATCGCTCTCCGACTGTTTAAATGCATAGTAGATAGTGACAGGAAAGCCAGGATGCGCCTGTTCAGCAATGCGATGCATCGCCTGAGTCATTCCATCGAGAAAAAACTGTTCGGCCTCTCCTTTGCTTGTATGACGATAAGTAAAGGCAACCAGTTCTTCCACTTTGGGAACGGCGAGTGTCGAAAATAGGTTTGGCAAAACAGAACGCAATGAGCGACGAAGCCAAATGTAGAAAAAGTCTGACAGGTCTGCATACGGTACGTTGTCATAGTATGGCGGATCGGTCGAGATGACTTTATCTTGGCTAAGGGTCTGGCTTGACGCATCCATTTGAATGCCATGCCCGACGACACTTGTGCTTGCAAAGCCATCAAAGGCCCTCGTACTTCCGGCAATGTTCGTGAGCAACCCACCTGAACTGTCGTGAAGAGGGTTTGCTTCGCCAAAGTCCCAAAGCATTGAGATCGCCTGACGACCAAACAATTGTCGGGTGCATTGTGCGACAGGTTCCCATGGACAAAAAGCATTGTTTGAATCAAGAGTTTTGCTGACGATGATTGACAAATATAGAGACACTGCCTCCGCGTAGGCCGTGGCGCCCACTCCACCATCCTTGAGAGCCTCGTCCTTGGCACTCATGCCGGCATCTGCCGCGTCGCGCCCAGCGACTTCACGCACTTCGCCAACCAAATCAGCCATCACAGTCAATGCCACAAGCTGTCGCCTTGTGAAGAGTTGTCGCCATTCCCTTATCCCGTATATACAAGGGGTAAATGCTCTGGCGTCTTCAACAAATGAACCCTCGGGCACATCTGAGGGTTCCGCAATGTTGGCAGCAGCCTCGATTGTTGGACTTGGCGACAGATAAACTCGTTCCCGTTCACCTTCAGCGACGACGGCCATAAGTCGGGAACCGAGTCGCATAGCTTTGCCTTCGGCCTTGATATGGTTGCCATCCATTGGCATCCCCGACATCAGACATTTGAAATTCGCCCCTCTTGCAAGTTTGGTTCCTGCCTTCGCTGCCTCCAAATCCTTCGG
>CAXNKH010000129.1:0-5553 GCA_964202765.1 Burkholderiales bacterium
GGCCCGCCGCTGGCGACCTAGAAACTTTTTGACAACCGGCTTGCCAGCAGAAAATTCCTGCCCGATATGACCACTCCCTCCAACCACAGCCCCACCCCTATGCGCCAGCTGCCTCGAATTCCCGGCATCCGATTTATTCACTCGCCAGGACCGACCCATGTGCCCGACGAAGTGATGCACGCGATGCAAAGACCCATGACCGACCTGGCCGATCCCCGCGTGGCCGCCTGTATTGCAGCGGGTGAAGCGGGGTTGAAGCGCTTGTTGCGCTCGCCGCAATCCGACGTCTTCCTGTACGCCAGTAACGGGCACGGCATGTGGGAGGCGGTTTCAGCCAATTTGTCGGCGCCCGGACACCGCTTGCTGATCGCCGGTTCGGGCCATTTTTCGGACCAATGGGCGATTCAAACCGAGGGTTTGGGCATCGCGGTGCAACGCACACCCTACCAGGAAGGCTATCCGTTCGATGTGGCCGCGATTGAGCGAGCCTTGCGCGACGACCACGAACACGCCATCAGTGCGGTGCTGCTGGTTCACACCGACACCGCCAGCGGTTGCACCAGTGATTTGGCGGCAGTGCGGCGCAGCATCGACGCCGTCGGTCACCCTGCGCTGCTGGTGGTTGATGTGGTGGCCTCGTTGGCCGCAGCGCCTTTTGACATGGACGCGTTAGGTGTCGATGTCGCCATGGGCAGCTCGCAAAAAGGTCTGATGATGCCGCCCGGACTGGGCTTTGTTGCGGTCAATGCACGTGCTTTTGACTGGGCCAAGACGCGTGCCGATCGCCGCTTCTACTGGGATTGGGTTCTGCGCAAAACCGACAACCAGTCGAGTAAATTTTGCGGCACGCCCCCGCTGGCGCACATGGCCGGACTCGAAATGGCACTGAGCCTGCTGGAGGCCGAAGGACTGCCGGCGGTGTGGGCCCGCCATCAGCGCTTGACGGGTGCAGTTCATGCAGCGGTTCAACGCTGGGCCAGACTCGGGGCGGTCCAATTCCATTGCAAGGAAGTCGCCGCGCGCTCGGTCTCGGTGACCGCGATCGAGGTCGCGCCGGGAATCGACCCCGAAGCTTTGCGCACGGTGGCGCGAGAACGCTTTCAAGTGGCCGTCGCCGGTGGCCTCGGTCCCTTGGCGGGCCGAGTCTTTCGTATCGGCCATTTGGGTGACATGAACGAGCCTATGATTCTTGGCGCTCTGGCTGGCATGGAAGCCGCCATGACGGTCCAGAAAATACCGTTTGGCACCGATGGCGTGGCAGCCGCCGTGGCTTTTCTGGCAGCCTAGACATTGGGGTTAGAGCCCGATTTCCTTGCTCGCTGACGATGGGTGTGGACGGCTACGCGGCTGTCCCCCGGCCTGCGGCCTCCGCCTTTATGCCGCTGTGCCATCCGCACCCATCATCTCTTTCTGTGTCACCGCAAGCCTGCCCCACCACGGTACCAGGATCAGGTCGGTGGTGCACTCAGCTCTGCGGCTGTCCCCCGGCCTGCGGCCTCCGCCTTTATGCCGCTGCGCTGAGCGCGCCACCGACCTGATCCCATGAAAAGCTTCGCCTACAAACCCTTGGGAATCAGCTCAGGACAGGAGATGGCTAAATAGACTTGAATCGCATGCGTTTGGGCTTGGCGCCCTCTTCACCCAACCGCCTCTTCTTGTCAGCTTCGTATTCCTGGTAGTTGCCGTCAAAGAAGGTCCACTGGCTGTCGCCTTCGCAGGCCAGGATGTGGGTGGCAATCCGGTCCAGGAACCAGCGATCATGGCTGATCACCATCAGCGAGCCAGCGAATTCGAGCAAAGCATCTTCCAGTGCACGCAGGGTTTCAACGTCGAGGTCGTTAGACGGTTCATCGAGCATCAGCACGTTGCCGCCAGCGATCAAGGTCTTGGCCAGATGCAGGCGTCCGCGCTCACCACCGGACAGGGTGCCGACACGCTTTTGTTGGTCGCCGCCGTTGAAGTTGAAGCGACCGCAATAGGCCCGGCTCGCCATCTGGAACTTTCCCACGTTGAGAATATCGAGGCCGCCTGAGACGTCCTCCCAAACCGTTTTCTCGTTGGACAAATCGTCCCGGTGCTGGTCAACAAAAGCCATCTTGACGGTCGATCCAATCTGCACTTCGCCACTGTCGGCTTTTTGTTGACCCGAGATCAGACGGAACAAGGTCGACTTGCCCGCACCATTGGGGCCGATGATGCCGACAATGGCACCCGCTGGCACTTTGAAGCTCAGGTTATCGATCAGGAGCCGGTCGCCAAACGACTTGCTGACGTTGACGAATTCAATCACTTCATTGCCCAGCCGGTCGGCCACCGGAATGAAGATCTCGTTGGTCTCGTTGCGTTTTTGGTATTCGAAATCAGACAGTTCTTCAAAGCGGGCCAACCTGGCCTTGCTCTTGGCTTGCCGAGCTTTGGGGTTCTGGCGTGACCACTCCAATTCTTTCTTCAGTGCTTTGGCGCGCGACTCTTCGCCTTTTTGCTCCTGCACCAGACGGTCCTGTTTCTGCTGCAACCAGTCGCTGTAGTTGCCCTTGTACGGAATGCCTGAACCGCGGTCGAGCTCCAGAATCCACTCGGCCGCATTGTCCAAAAAGTAACGGTCGTGGGTGATGGCCACCACCGTGCCGGGGTAGCGCAGCAGGAACTGCTCTAGCCAATCGACCGATTCAGCGTCCAAGTGGTTGGTCGGCTCGTCGAGCAACAACATGTCCGGGCGTGACAGCAGCAAGCGGCACAGCGCCACGCGGCGCTTTTCACCGCCCGAGAGGACGCCGATCTTGGCATCCCACGGTGGCAAGCGCAGGGCATCGGCAGCAATTTCAAGCTGGTGCTCGGAATCGGTGCCGGCGCTGGCGATGATGGCCTCGAGCTGTGCCTGCTCAGCGGCCAGCGAGTCAAAGTCGGCATCGGCCTCCCCATAAGCGGTATAGACCTCGTCGAGCCGCGCTTTGGCGGCAAACACGGCACCCATGCCGGCTTCGATCGATTCGCGCACGGTTTGATCGGGGTCGAGCTGGGGCTCTTGCGGCAGGTAGCCGATATTGAGCCCGCTCATCGGCGTTGCCTCGCCTTCGATTTCCTTGTCAACCCCGGCCATGATCTTGAGCAAGGTGGATTTACCGGACCCGTTGGTGCCGAGCACGCCAATCTTGGCGCCCGGGAAAAAACTCAAGCTGATGTCTTTGAGAATATGACGCTTGGGCGGCACGATCTTGCCGACGCGGTTCATGGTGAAAACATACTGGGCCATGAGGGGTGTTACTTTCTGAGTGAATGCAATTGCACGAGATTGCTCGTGATGATCTGTGGGGCCATTTAGCGCGCCATAACCTAGTATTATCGCGGTATGCGACAATACAACCCGTTGCGGCGATCCAGTTGCCCGCACATCAGCACTTGCTGGAGGCTCTGTTCGCAGGTTGCGCCTCTTTTTTGAACCCTATCTGCCTTTGACTGGCCTGTTGTTTAAAACCTCAGGACAGGCCGATATCCCAAGCGCCCAGGACGGGCGCCTTACTATGAACTTTGAAGATCTGAATTTGGCTGCGGCCATTGTTGATGCCGTGCGCGAGCAAGGCTACGAAACTCCCACAGCGATTCAAGCCCAGGCCATTCCGATGGTGCTGGCAGGCCATGACTTGCTCGGTGGAGCCCAGACCGGCACCGGCAAGACCGCTGCCTTCGTCCTGCCCATGCTGCAACGCCTGAGCCAAAACCCCGCTGTCAAAAACAAATTTGGCGGCAACGGCATTCGTGCCCTGGTGCTGACCCCGACCCGAGAATTAGCAGCCCAAGTGGAAGAATCGGTACGCATCTACGGCAAGAACCTGCAATTGACGTCGACCGTGGTGTTTGGCGGTGTTGGCATGAACCCCCAAATCACCAAGGTCAAAAAAGGCGTCGACATTTTGGTGGCCACGCCCGGTCGCTTGCTCGATTTGCTGCAACAAGGCGTTCTCGATCTGGGCCAAGTGCAAATCTTGGTGCTCGACGAAGCCGACCGAATGCTCGATATGGGTTTCATCCATGACGTGAAAAAAGTCCTGGCCGTGGTGCCCAAAGAAAAGCAAAGCCTGCTGTTCTCCGCCACCTTCAGCGACGAAATTCGCGATCTGGCCGCCACTTTGCTGAAAAATCCGCAAAGCGTTCAAGTGACACCGCGCAACACCACCGTGCAGCGCATCACCCAGGTGATTCACCCGGTGGGCCGTGGCAAGAAAAAAGCCTTGCTGGCACACATCATCCAGGAAAATAACTGGAGCCAGGTGCTGGTTTTCACCCGCACCAAATTCGGTGCCAACAATGTGGCTGAATTCCTGATCAAGAACGGTATCACGGCCATGGCCTTGCACGGCAACAAAAGCCAGGCAGCCCGGACCCAGGCTCTGAGTGGTTTCAATAGCGGCGAGGTTCGTGCCCTGGTGGCCACCGACATCGCCGCCCGCGGTATCGACATTGACGATTTGCCCCACGTGGTGAACTATGAAATTCCCAACGTCAGCGAAGACTATGTGCACCGCATTGGCCGCACCGGTCGTGCTGGCGCCAGCGGTGAAGCCATCAGCCTGGTGTGCATGGACGAAGAAGGTTTTATGCAGGACATCGAGCGCTACACAAAGCAGCACATCGCCGTCAAGATGATCCCGGGTTTCGAGCCCGAGCCCGGAGAAAAAGGCGAACCGATCGCCATGGGTCGCCAGACGATCTGGGGCGGCGCCGGCAAGCCACCTAGCCGTGACGTGATGCAGGCTGCTGCTCGCACCGCCCGCACTGAAATGATGGACCGGGTCCGTAGCAAGCGAACCGAACAAGGTCCAGCTGGCGGTGGTCGTGGTGGCAATGCCGGGTCTGGACGATCTGGCAACAGCGGCCCGCGCAATGGCGGCGACGCTCGCCCGGGCCCGAATCAACACGGTTACCCCAACCACGGACATCCCAACCCAGGTCGTGCTCCCCACAGCGGATCTGGCAACACGTCCCAACGTTCAAGTCAGGGTCAAGGCCAACCCGATCCCATGCGCACCAGCGTCGACATGATGGCCGAGCGTGGCGGACGCCGACCCGGTGGTGGTGGTGGCGGTGGCTACGGGGGTGGTGGTGGCCGCGGCAATGGCGGCTCTCGGAGTGGGTCAGGCGGCGGCGGTTACGGCCGTTGATCCCAGGGCCTGCCTTTAACGCCCAACGTTAGAGCGGCCCGCCGTCAATTCGACGGGTATCCCCGAAAAATTCAATCGGGCAATACATGCCGCCATGAAACTGGGCAGCAATTTCGTCTTCCACTGGCGAGTTGAGCGCGACCTCACTGGCGAAGTGTTCCGCATCGTCTTGTGGCCGGTAACCCAAAAACTTGGCGGGTGTGTTGTCCCATCGATTGCGCAAATTATTTGACACGCCGTAGACCACGACAAAATGGTAGTTGGGATGCTCGACACAGCGACTAGCCAATTGCGCCATGTCGCGGTGACTGATCCAGGTCAGCAAATGACGTGACTCGCTCGGACGGTTGTCGGGCCGAAACGAGCCGATCCGCATACAAGCCACCGACATCCC
>CAXNKH010000130.1:0-5547 GCA_964202765.1 Burkholderiales bacterium
AATTTGGGCGCTCGGTCCGTCCAGCGCAACCCGGCCAGTTTCCAGCAAATAGACATGGTCTGCCAGGTCCAGCGCCAGCGAGGCGTTTTGCTCGACCAGCAACATGCTGACCTGGTCCTCTTGGTTGATGGTGCGCATGATGTGGAAAATCTCAGCGACGATCAAAGGCGCCAGGCCAAACGAAGGCTCGTCGAGCAGCAACAGTTTTGGCCTGAGCATCAAGGCGCGGCTGATCGCCAGCATTTGCAGTTGTCCACCCGACAGGGTGCCGGCCTGTTGACGGCGACGCTCTTTCAATATTGGAAAACGGGTGAAAGCTTTTTCCAAATCCAGCGCGATCTCGGCGCGGTCACGGCGCACATAGGCCCCGAGTTTGAGGTTGTCCTCGACTGACAAAGCGTTGAAAGTGCCTCGACCATCGGGTACATGGGCCACGCCGCTGCGGACCACTTGCTCGGTGGCAAGACCTACCAGTTGATGGCCTTCAAATTCGATGCTGCCGGTGGTTCGGATCATCTGGCACAGGGCGCGCAAGGTGGTGGACTTGCCCGCACCATTGGCACCCAGGATGGCCGTGATGTGGCCCTGGCGCAAGGAGAGGTCGATGCCATGCAGGGCCTGGGTCGGGCCGTAAAAGGCGCTCAGATTGCGCACTTTGAGCAGTTCAGTCATCGACCGGCGCTCCCAGGTAGGCTTCAATCACGGCAGGATCTCGCTGGATTTGCGCTGGTGTGCCTTCGGCAATCTTGCGACCAAAGTTCAACGCAACGATATGGTCGGACACACCCATCACCAGTTGCATATGGTGCTCCACCAGCAGCACCGTGATGCGCAGCCGGTCCCGGATATCCTGGATTAACCGGGCCAGGCCATCGATCTCTTCATGGTTGAGGCCGGCAGCGGGTTCGTCGAGCATCAGGAGCTTGGGGTCGGCCGCCAGCGCTCGCCCTAACTCGACCCTTTTTTGCGTCACAAAAGGCAGGCCAGCAACGGGTCGGTCGCGGTGTTGCATCAGACCTAGGTAGTCCATGATCTCGTCGGCGCGTTGCCGCAGTCGGCGTTCTTCGGCGCCGACCCGGGGCAGCCGCAAGGCGCTGGAAAAAAAACCGCAGCTGGAGCGTGCATGGGCGCCCACCATGATGTTGTCGCGCACTGGCAGGCTGGCAAACATGGCCAGGTTTTGAAAGGTGCGGCCCAGTCCCAGGCCCGCAATGTGATGGGTCGGCGTATCGGTGATGGAACGGCCCTCAAACAGGATGTCGCCACTGGCGTAGCTGTAAAGCCGGCTCATGCAGTTGAACAGAGTAGTTTTACCCGCGCCGTTGGGGCCGATCAAGCCGCAGATGGTGTGGGGGGCTACGTCCAGACTGACCGCATCCAAGGCCACAATGCCGGCGAAACGAACCGACACGTCCTGCACGCTGAGCAGTGGATGGTAAATCTCGCTCATCGTTGGGGCGAGACTGCTAGGTCGGTGAATGGGGCGAGTGGCATGGATCACGCCATGGTAGTGCCTCCTGCTCCTTTTCCCCTACTCGGATAAACCCTTGCTGATGCAATTGAACGCAGAGTTGTCCTAGGGCTTATTGCGCACTTTGCAAGGCCAGTCCCGCATGCTCGCGCAGCGGGTGAAAGTGGATTTTCGGGAAACGCTCCTGGGCTAGTCGCACATCGTAGGGTGAGGTGCACAGATAGGCCAGGGTGTTGGCGGCGTCGCGCGCCATGCGCATGGGGTAGGCGTCACAAAAGTCGCGCAGATCCGCCGCTGTGTCGGCGGTGATCCAGCGGGCTCCGGTGTACTGGCTTGATTCGAGCCGGATATCAGCGTCGTACTCACCCTTGAGCCGGTGCTGCACCACTTCAAACTGCAGCTGACCGATCGCGCCCAGCAGCATATTGCTGCCGACTTCGGGTCGAAACACCTGGATCGCGCCCTCCTCTCCCAGTTGGGCCAGGCCTTGCTGCAACTGTTTGGTGCGCAAGGGGTTGCGCAACACCACGGTCATGAACAGTTCGGGGGCGAAAAATGGCAGGCCGGTAAATTGCAGCGCCACACTGCCATCGGTGATGGTGTCGCCCAGCTGCACGCCGCCGTGGGTGGTGAAGCCGACGATGTCGCCGGCATAAGCCTCTTCTACCGCTTCGCGTCGCTGGCTCATGAAGGTGACCACGCTGGTCGGACGCAACTCTTTGGCGGTCCGCTGGACTTTGAGTTTCATTCCTGGCGTGTACTTGCCTGAGCACATCCGGACGAAAGCGATGCGGTCGCGGTGCGAGGGGTCCATATTGGCCTGGACCTTGAACACCACGCCAGAAAAAGCACTGTCTTCGGGTTGAATCTCCTTGATGACAGCCTGTTTGTTGACTACCAGCGAACTGATGCGATGTTGTGGTGGCGGCGCCAGATCGACCAGGGCGTCGAGCACCTCCATCACGCCAAAGTTGTTGACGCCGGAACCGAAGAACACCGGGGTTTGCTGGCCGGCCAGAAAAGCCCAGCGGTCAAACGCCGGCGAGGCTCCGGTGGCCAGTTCCATACTCTCCATGGCGCTGTCAAATTCGCTGCCGTAGCGTTGACTCAAGGTGTCGAACTCGGTCAATGGCGTGGCAGCGAAATCCTGCGGTCGGCGCTGGCTGCCGGATTCGAACGCCGTCATGGACTGGGTCTGCAGGTTGATGATGCCGGCAAAGCTCTTGCCCTGCCCCACCGGCCAGGTCATGGGAACGCAAGGCATGCCCAGTTCACGCTCGACTTCATCCAGAATGTCCAGCGGATCGCGCACCTCGCGGTCCATCTTGTTGACGAAGGTGATGATGGGCGTGTTGCGCTGGCGGCAGACCTCGATCAGGCGGCGCGTTTGGGCTTCAACGCCGTTGGCCGCGTCAATCACCATCAGCGCCGAGTCCACGGCGGTCAATACCCGGTATGTATCTTCGGAGAAGTCCTTGTGGCCGGGGGTGTCGAGCAGGTTGATCACGTGCTCGCGGTACTGCATTTGCATCACGGATGAGGCCACCGAAATGCCGCGTTGTTTCTCGATTTCCATCCAGTCGCTGGTGGCGTGGCGCGTGGCTTTGCGTGCTTTGACCGAGCCGGCAATCTGGATCGCACCCGAGAACAGCAAGAGCTTCTCGGTCAGCGTGGTCTTGCCAGCGTCCGGGTGGGAAATGATGGCAAAGGTGCGGCGGCGGCGGGTTTCGTTGGCAAAGGTCACAGGGGAAAGTCCAAATCAAGGTTCAAAGTGTGCGGGGAGGTCTTGGGCTACAGGGCCAGACCGCCTATAAGCCTATCAATAGCGGGGCAGTGCTGTACAGATGTCCCGATTTTATCGGGTGCGGGTTCAGACCGAGGCCAAGACGGCCTGCCTACCTGCGACGCGACCAAAGACGATGGCCCGCAGCATGGCTACCGCGTTCGGGGCTGTTCCGTAGAAATGGCCGGTGATTTCGCCAGCAGCATAAAGCCCCCTAATCGGCCCATCCGCGCCCAGCACTTCAGTGTTCGGGTTGGTCGCGATGCCGCCAAAGGTGTAGGCCACGGCACCGATCAGTGGCCAGGCGAGGTAGGGTGGGTGCGTCAGGGGTCGAGCCCAATTGGACTTGGGAGGCGCGTAACCGGGCGTGGTGGCGATGCCGTCGGCGCGGGTGGCATCAAATTTAGAGGCATCCCCGGTCGCCGCAGCGTTGTAGGCGGCCACCGTTGCAGCCAAATTGGCCGCCGCAATGTCGAGCAGGGTCGCCAGCTCCGGGATCGAGTCGGCACGGATGGGTGCGACTTCAGAACGGATGGCGCGTTCATAGTTGGGGATATCCAACAGTGTACTGTCGAGGATGGCGTAGGCCTTGTGGCCGGGCAAATCCATTTGAATCTGCCGTGCGAAGGCTTCCCAGGTTTCATGCACCAGGCCACCACCTTCATCAAAAAAGCGCTGACCATCCTGATCGACCACGATGCCATAGGGATAGACCAGCACGATGGCGGCTGAGTCTTCGCTGCGCGCATCCACGGGTTCGGCGTGCATGCCGTTCCAGTCGCCCGCCCGCTGCGCGCCCACTCCCAGCGCCATGCGGATGCCTGCCCCGGTGTTGGATTGCGTTCCAGGCGAGATCGGGGCCATGGTTTTTGCGGCAGAACCGAAATGTTCGCCTAGCATTTCGCTGTTGCCTTCGAATCCGCCACTGGTGAGGATGACGGTGTCGGCGCTCAGCGTCTGTCCATCATCGAGACGCAGGCCACAAACTTCTCCACGCTCGTTCATCAGTAATTGCTCGACCCCATGGTCGTAATGGAAGACCACCCCCAGTCGTTTGGCGCTGTTGAGAAGTGCCGCGATGACAGCGCCGCCGCCGCCTATGGGCTGGATACGGGCGGGCCCGGCAGCCAGGTAATACACGGGGCGATGAAACGTGATAGCGTGGCTTTGCAGCCATGCAAGCGAGGGTCCGGCTTCTGCCGCCAGACGCTGAAAATAAGCGCTGTCAGCGCGTCCCGCGGATTCACGAACGATGTCCTCCACGAATCCGGGTGCGACGCCTTCCACCGACGGCATGCGGATATAGGACGGACTCCAACGGCTGTTGCCACCGAGTGAGGCCTCGCTCGCTCGCTCGATGACGCTAATGCGCATCGCTATCCCATGCTCACGTGCCGTCTCTGCTGCGGACACGGCAGCGCACAGACCGGCTGCGCCATGACCCACAACAAGCAGCTCCTGTCGCTTCATGTGGATATTTTAATCAGTTGGGGACAGAGCTAAAGGGCTGTCCCGCAAGGTTGCTCGCTTAGTTGAGGACAGTGCTATAGATCTATGTCGCAAGACTTGAGGCTATTGAAGTTTGATCCCTGCTGCCTTGACCAAGGCTGCATTGGCGGCCACCTCGTCACGCAGGTAGACGTCGAACTGGTCGGGGCTGAAGATCTGTGCATCGATGCCCATTTTGGCGTAACGCTCCTTCATTTCTGGGGAGTTCAGGGCCGTCACGGTTTCGGCGTGCAGTTTCATCACAATGTCGCGTGGCATCTTGGACGGCACCGACATGCCGATGTAGAAGTTGTAGGCGGAATTTGCCACGCCGGCTTCTTCGGTGGTGGGGATTTCGGGTGCGCCCGAGGCGCGCTTGCCGGATCCCACCGCCAGCATCAGCAAGCGCCCTTCTTTGGCCAACGGCAACACGTTGCTGACGGGGCAAAAGCAGAAATCGACCCGCCCTGCGATCAGATCGGTCAACGCCTCTGACGTGCCTTTGTATGGTACCTGGGCGCCAGTGATCCCGGCGCTGAGGCGAAAGCGCTCAGCGTTCAGGTGCGTGGCGCTACCGGTACCGACGGTGGCGTAATTGATCTTGCCTGGGTTGGCCTTGGCGAAGGCAATCAGATCTTTCACCGAGGTGTAACCTTTGCTGGGCGCGACGGCCAGCGCGTTTGGAATGTTCGCCAGCATGGTGACGCCGGCGAGGTCTTTCAGAACGTCAAACGGCAGGTTGGGGATGGTCGATGGCACCACGGTGCCCGAGGATGAATGCGCCAGAATGGTGTAGCCATCGGGC
>CAXNKH010000131.1:0-5492 GCA_964202765.1 Burkholderiales bacterium
CCTCGGCAATGTCTTGCGCCACCCGGGCCGCGAGTTGGTCTTTGCTTCTTCTTTGGTAAGTCATCTTAGGCCGCCTTCTTGAAACCACCGGCTTGAGTGACCTGGCGTGCGACTTTGACGATGCTGTGGACATAAATGCCCGGTGTCACCACCAGTTCGGGGTCGAGTTCGCCCAGTTCAACAATCTCATGCACGGTTGCAATGGTTTTCTCGCAGGCCGCTGCCATGACTGGGCCAAAATTACGCGCCGACATGCGGTAGGTCAGGTTGCCCCAACGGTCGCCGCACTCGGCCTTGATCAAGGCCACATCGCCGTGGATGGGCATTTCCAGCACATAGGCGCGCCCATTGATGATGCGCTCCTCTTTGCCCTTGGCCAGGTCGGTGCCAGCGCCCGTTGGCGTGAAGAAAGCGCCGATCCCGGCGCCAGCGGCGCGGATGCGCTCTGACAAATTGCCCTGGGCCACCAACTCCAACTCCAGCTTGCCGCTGCGGTACAGGCCGTCGAAGATATAGCTGTCGGTCTGGCGCGGAAAACTGCAAATAATTTTGCGCACGCGACCGGTCTTGAGCAGTGCCGCCAGGCCCTGCTCGGCGTTGCCTGCGTTGTTGTTGACCACCACCAGGTCGCGCGCACCCTGAGCAATCAGGCCATCAACCAGTTCAGTGGGAATGCCGGCGGTACCAAAGCCGCCAAGCATGACGGTGGAGCCGTCCTTGATGTTGGCCAGCGCCTGGGCCACTGAGTCTGCAATTTTGTTAATCATGGGAATTCATGCGTTTGAGGGTCATGCGCGCTGAGTTTATTCTGATTTTTAAGCCTCGCTTTGCGGCTGGCTTATGCTCGAGCCATGTTGATGCAACCCTCGCAAGCCGATGTTCGTCGGTTTTTCTGTTCTGTTTATTTCAAAACCAAGTTGGGCTCAGCCCTGGAAGCTATTGAAACCATAGCAAGCCAATGGCTGGCAGAGCACCCCGAATACGACGCTGATTTCGCCGATGAGGCGGCTGCACTGAACAAGATGTACGACGTCGAATCAGGTCAGACCAACCCGTTTCTGCACCTGTCTATGCATCTGTCGATCAGCGAGCAATGCAGCATCGACCAGCCCCGTGGCATTCGTCAAGCGGTCGAACTGCTGACCGCGAAACGCAATTCGCTGCACCAGGCACACCACGAAGCCATGGAATGCCTAGGCCAGATGGTGTGGGAGAGTCAGCGCGCCGGCCGCCCACCCGATGGGGAAACCTATATCGCCTGCGTGCAGCGCCACGCCACCAAAGATTGAATACAAAAAAAGCCGCTGAACCAGCGGCTTTTTTTTGAGGAACGCGCAATGATCAGCGGAAGCGGCTCTCGGGAACCACTTTGAGCTCGCCCGGCAAAGCGCTGACATAGCCGGCCAGTTCTTTCAGCTCTGCGTTCGAAAACTGCTTGGCAATGCCGCCCATGATGGCGTTGGAGCGACCGACCTGGGGGTTGTTTTCAGCCTTGTAGGACTTCAAGGCCACAAACATATAGTCCGCATGCTGGCCCGCAATCTTGGGGTAACTTGGGTCCAACGGTTTGCTGAAGTTGTCGCCGTGGCAGCTGATGCAAGCGCCTTTTTTCAGCAGCTCAGCGACTTTGCCACTGGCCTCAGGTGCTTTGACCGGCGCTACCGCACCTACGACCTTGCCGTGGTTTTCGTAATAAGCCGCCAGGTCAGCCATGTCTTGTTCGCTCAGCGAATTCGCAATACCGCGCATGGTGGGGTGCTTGCGTTCGCCTTTTTTGTAGGCGCCAAGTGAAGTCACGATGAACTTGCCGCTTTGCCCAGAAATCTTGGGGACTTTGTGAATTTCGGGGAAGCTGGCCTGGTAGCCCACAATGCCGTGGCAGCCAATGCACATGGCGATTTTTTTCTCTCCGGCCAAGGCACTGCCCTTGACTTCCTGAGCGTGGGCGGAAATGAGCGTCACCGAGGCGACAATCAGGCTGGAAATCGACAGGATCAGTTTGTGCATTTTGCGAGGACAATCAACCATAGCTGGAAATAAATCAACGTCGCATTATATCGGCCGCCCTTTACGCACGGAGACCTGAGCCCAAGATGAAATTCAACGGAAGCAAAAACTACATCGCGACCCAGGACCTGATGCTGTCAGTCAACGCCGCCATCACACTCAAGCGCCCGCTGCTGGTCAAGGGCGAGCCCGGCACCGGCAAGACCATGTTGGCCGAGGAAGTGGCCCAGGCCCTGGACATGCCGCTGTTGCAGTGGCACATCAAATCCACCACCAAGGCGCAACAGGGGCTGTACGAATACGATGCGGTCAGCCGTCTGCGTGATTCGCAGTTGGCCGGTGTCGAAGGTAGCGAGCGAGTCAAGGACATTCACAACTACATCATCAAAGGCGTGCTGTGGCAGGCCTTCACGGCCGAGCAACCGGTGGCGCTTTTGATTGACGAGATCGACAAGGCCGACATCGAGTTTCCCAACGACCTGTTGCGCGAAATCGACCGCATGGAGTTTTATTGCTATGAAACCCGCCAGCTGATCAAGGCCAAGAACCGACCCCTGGTGTTCATCACCTCCAACAACGAAAAAGAGCTGCCCGACGCTTTTCTGCGCCGCTGCTTTTTCCACTACATCAAATTCCCCGATGCGACCGTCATGCAAAGCATCATCGATGTGCACTTTCCCGGCCTCAAGGCCGAGCTGCTCAGCGCCGCCATGAAAACCTTTTATGACGTGCGCAACCTGCCGGGTCTGAAGAAGAAGCCCTCTACCAGCGAGCTGCTCGACTGGCTCAAGCTGCTGCTGGCTGAAGACATTCCGCACCACGCCCTGCACAGTCAGGATGACAAAGTGGCAGTTCCGCCGTTGGTGGGCGCCTTGTTGAAAAACGAACAGGACGTCACGTTGTTTGAAAAACTGGTGTTCATGCAAAGCCGCAACCGCTGAGCAAGCGCTAAAAACGGGTCCAAGCCATGAGCGCCAGCTTCAACCAAATTCTCACCCTGCAAGGCCAACATGCCCAGCTCGAGCCGCTCAGCCTGAACCATGTGGAGCAGGCCAGCGAAGCGGTGCAAGACGGCCAGTTGTGGCAACTTTGGTACACCGCCATTCCCTCGCCCCACACCATGCGCGCCGAGATCGAGCGCCGACTAGATTTCCAAGCCAAAGGGCTGATGCTGCCCTTTGCAGTGCGCCAGCTGCAAAGCGATGGCAGTCCCGGACGCTTCGCCGGCATGAGCACCTACATGAACATCGACGCTGCCAACCGTCGGCTTGAGATCGGCTCGACCTGGTACCGCCAAAGCGTCCAGCGCAGCGCGCTCAACACCGAATGCAAACTGCTGTTGTTAGGCCATGCCTTCGAGGCCCTGAACTGTATTGCGGTGGAATTTCGCACCCATTTTTTTAACCAACAAAGCCGCAAGGGCATTGAGCGTCTCGGTGCCAAGCTCGATGGCGTGCTGCGTTCGCACCAGATCGCCGGCAACGGAACTTTGCGCGACACCTGTGTTTACAGCATCGTCCAGAGCGAATGGCCTACCGTGAAAGCGCATTTGCAGCACCAGCTGGCCAAGCCGCGCGCCTGATTCCAACAAGCACCTTGCCCTGGCCATGTTGATTGACTACTTCTCCACCCTGCGCAGTGCCAAGCTGCCGGTTTCGGTCAAGGAATTTCTCACCCTGCTCGAGGCCTTGAAAGAAGGCGTGGTCGGCCCGCACAGCGCAGACGGCAGCTACAAGATCGATGACTTCTATTATTTGAGCCGCGCCACCCTGGTCAAGGACGAGAAACACTACGATAAATTCGACCGCGCTTTCGCAGCCTATTTCAAAGGCGTTGAACTGGTTGCTGATTTCACAAAAGAAATTCCGCTGGATTGGCTTCGCAAAAACCTGGAGCTGATGCTGAGCCCAGAAGAAAGAGCCAAAATTGAGAAAATGGGCTGGGACGAGCTGATGGAAACGTTGAAAAAGCGTTTCGATGAGCAGAAAGAACGGCACGAAGGCGGTAGCAAATGGATAGGCACCGGCGGCACCTCGCCTTTTGGCGCCTACGGCTCCAACCCGCAGGGGATCCGCATCGGACAAGATAAAAGTCGCAACAAGAGCGCAGTGAAAGTCTGGGACCAGCGCGCCTACAAAGATTACGACGACAGCCAGGAAATTGGCACCCGCAACATCAAGGTGGCGCTGCGTCGGCTGCGCAAGTTCGCACGCGAAGGCCATGAGGAAGAACTCGACCTGGACCGCACCATCCACTGCACGGCCGCCAATGCCGGCTACCTTGACATCAAAATGATTCCCGAACGTCACAACAACGTCAAAGTTTTGTTATTGATGGACGTTGGCGGTACCATGGACGAGCACATTGCCCGGGTCGAAGAAATTTTTTCAGCCGCCAAAACCGAATTCAAGCACCTGGAGTTTTATTACTTCCACAACTGCGTCTATGACTTCATGTGGAAGAACAACAAACGCCGTTACAGCGAGAAATTCGCCACCTGGGACATTATTCGCAAGTACAACAGAGACTACAAACTGATCTTTGTTGGCGACGCCACCATGAGCCCCTACGAGATTTTGCAGCCCGGTGGCAGCGTGGAATACAACAACGAAGAGGCCGGCGCCCAGTGGCTGCAGCGCTTGACCCGCGCCTTCCCCAAATTCGTCTGGATCAATCCCGAACCGCAGGGCGTTTGGCAATACCGCCAGAGCATCAGTGTGGTCCAGCAACTGGTCAGCCAGCGCATGGTCCCGCTGACCATCACCGGCCTAGAGCAGGCGATGCGGCTGCTGAGCAAATAGAATAGTCAAGTCCGCCGCCGTAGTTCAATGGATAGAACGAGTGCCTCCTAAGCGCTAGATATGGGTTCGATTCCCGTCGGGGGCGCCACTTGGAATTAACATGAACCCACAACAACCCAAAACCTGTCGCCGGCTACTGGCTGAGTTTCTCGGTACCGCTGCGCTGCTGTGTGCGGTGATCGGGTCGGGCATCATGGCGGAGAACCTGAGCGAAGGCAATGACGGACTGGCCTTGCTGGCCAACACCCTGGTCACTGTCTTTGCCCTGTATGTGCTGATTGAGGTGCTAGGTCCTATCAGCGGCGCACATTTCAATCCACTGGTCACCCTGGTCATGCTGAGCCGACGCGCCCTGACTGCCGACCATCCCGGTCGTTTGACCATGCTCTACATCGTGGCGCAATTGTTGGGCGCGGTCGCTGGTGCCTGGCTGGCGCACGCCATGTTCGATCTGGACATCTTCCAAACCAGCAGCAAAGTTCGAACCGGCTGGGGCCAATGGCTGGCTGAAGTCGTGGCCACAGCTGGGCTGATTCTGGTGATTCTGCGTTCGCCCGCTGGCAAGGCCAGCGCCCTGGTGGCCTGCTACATCGGTGCTGCTTACTGGTTCACCGCCAGCACCTCGATTGCCAACCCGGCAGCGGTACTCGGACGCATGCTGAGCGACAGCTTTGCCGGCATAGC
>CAXNKH010000132.1:0-5324 GCA_964202765.1 Burkholderiales bacterium
GTTGCCAGTGGTCCTGGAACCGAAACAGTTCTCTCTGCCTCTTCGGCCAAGGCCACTACCGTGGCGTCCGAGGAACAAAAGGCCCTGACCGAGGCCCGCTTTGTGGTTCAAGTCGGTGCTTTTGCCGATCCGGCCCGGGCCACTGAAACCCGAGCTAAGCTGGAAAAAGCGGGAATCAAAACCTATGCCCAGGTCGTGCAAACCAAGGAAGGTGAGCGCACCAGGGTCAGGGTGGGCCCGTTTAGCGATAAAACTGAAGTCGGTAAAGTGGCCGAAAAAATAAAAAAACTTGATTTGCCTGTCACGATTTTGGCCCTCTAAGCGTTCGCTCTAGATGCCTGTTTTGGATTGGATTTTTTTGGCGCTGTTGGCGCTGTCCATGGCGCTTGGGGCGTGGCGCGGCCTGGTGTTCGAACTGCTTTCGGTTGTGAGTTGGATTGCTGCTTTCATTCTGGCGCAATGGCTGGGTCCGGACGTGGCGCAACGCTTGCCCATGGCCGGTGCGGCTGAAGTGATTCGGTATGTGGCTGGTTTCTTGGTGGTTTTTGTTGCCACGGTGTTTGCCGGAGGCTTGGTGGCGTGGCTGACCAAGCTGCTGGTCAAGGCAGTGGGCTTGAGACCCGCTGATCGGGCCCTGGGCACCGTGTTCGGACTGGTGCGTGGCGTCATCTTGTTGTTGGCCTGCACCGTGGTGATGGAGATGACGCCCTTGAAGTCCAGTCCCTGGTGGCAGGAGTCATTCGGTGCCGGTGTGACCGTTACCGCACTCAAGGGTTTGAAGCCGGTGTTGCCTGAAGAATTTGGAAAATATTTACCTTAAAAGTGTGGATCCCGCCGCCGTGATGGCGGCGACTTCCCTTAACTGGACAGAACCATGTGTGGAATCGTCGGCGTTGTCAGCAACGCACCTGTGAATCAACTGATTTATGACGCTTTGCTGCTGCTGCAGCATCGGGGTCAGGATGCGGCGGGCATCGTGACGCAGCAAGAGCGCAAGTTCTTCATGCACAAGGCCAAAGGCATGGTGCGCGATGTATTTCGAACCCGCAATATGCGGGCCTTGCCAGGAAATTGCGGCTTGGGCCAGGTCCGGTATCCGACCGCTGGCAATGCGTTCAGCGAAGAAGAAGCGCAACCTTTTTACGTGAATGCGCCTTTTGGCATCGTGTTGGTGCACAACGGAAATTTGACCAATGCCCATGCGTTGAAGGCTGAGTTGTTCAATACCGACCACCGCCACATCAACACCGAGAGCGACTCAGAAGTTTTGCTCAATGTGCTGGCGCACGAACTGGAAAAAACCACCCGCGGTCTGGCACTGCAAAGCGCCGATGTGTTTGCCGCCGTGCGCAATGTGCACAAGCGCATCAAGGGTTCTTATGCCGTGATCGCCCTGATTGCTGGCCATGGGGTGGTTGCGTTTCGTGATCCGTTTGGGATTCGCCCCTTGTGCATGGGGCGCGGCAAGGACACGGTGATGTTGGCCAGCGAATCGGTCTCGCTGGAAGGAACCGGTCACCAGTTGGAACGAAACATAGATCCAGGCGAAGCCATCTTTATCAATTTACAGGGCAAAGTTCATGCTCAGCAATGTGCCGAAGGCGCAACGCTCAACCCTTGCATTTTTGAGTACGTTTATCTGGCCCGTCCTGATTCGGTGATGGACGGCATTTCGGTTTATCAGGCCCGGCTCAACCTGGGCGAAGCCCTGGCCAAGCGAGTGATCTCCACCGTGCCGCCCAACGAGATTGACGTGGTGATTCCGATCCCAGAATCGAGCCGCCCCAGCGCGACCCAGCTGGCGCATTTGTTGGGCCTGCCCTACCGCGAGGGCTTTGTTAAAAATCGCTATGTCGGGCGTACTTTCATCATGCCGGGACAAGGTGTTCGCAAGAAATCGGTTCGCCAAAAGCTCAATGTCATTGGCAGTGAATTCAAGGGCCGCAATGTGCTGCTGGTCGATGACTCGATCGTTCGTGGCACAACCAGTCGCGAAATCGTGCAAATGGCGCGTGAAGCCGGTGCGCGCAAGGTCTATCTGGCCAGTGCCGCCCCTCCGGTGCGCTACCCCAATGTCTATGGAATTGACATGCCCACCAGCAGCGAGCTGGTTGCGCACAATTGCACGATCGAGCAAATTCGCGAAACTATTGGCTGCGATGTGCTGATTTATCAAGATGTTGAAGGGATGAAAAAAGCCATTGGCAGCTTGAATCCCCAGCTCAACGGTTTTGACGCTTCCTGTTTTGACGGTGTTTATGTGACGGGCGACATCACGGCCGACAGCATCAACCGCCTCAACGCCAACCGGGTCTCGAGCGAAGAGGTCGCCGAAGATAATTCGCGCTTGGCGCTGCCCAATCCGATGGAGTCTGCATGAGTGCATCCCAATTACCACCCGATCTGCATCTCGACACGCTGGCCGTTCGTGAGGCCGAAGCCAAGAGTCAGCACGGAGAAAACTCCGAGGCGCTGTACCTGACCAGCAGTTTTGTCCAGCCCGATGCGGCCACTGCTGCGCGCCGTTTCGCTGGTGAGGAGGAGGGCTACATTTATTCGCGTTTTACCAACCCTACCGTCGCCAGCATGGAGATGCGGCTGGCTGCTTTGGAAGGAACCGAAGCCTGTATTGCCACGTCCAGCGGCATGTCGGCTATTTTGTTGCTGTGCATGGGCTTGCTCAAAGCGGGTGACCATGTGATCTGCTCGCAATCGGTGTTTGGCTCGACCATCAAGCTGCTCACCAGCGAGTTCGGAAAATTTGGTGTGCAGAGCACTTTTGTCTCGCAAACCGATGTGGCCCAATGGCGCTCAGCTGTGCAGCCCAATACCCGGTTGTTGTTCGCGGAAACCCCGACCAATCCACTGACCGAGATCTGCGACATACGTGCCCTGGCCGAGGTGGCGCATGCAGCGGGTGCTTTGCTGGCGCTGGACAATTGTTTCTGCTCACCGGCCCTGCAGCAGCCCGTGAAGCTCGGGGCCGACCTCATCATCCATTCGGGCACCAAGTACCTCGATGGTCAAGGGCGCGTCATTGCCGGGGCCATCTGCTGCTCGAAAAAACTGATTGATGAAAAATTCATGCCCGTAATGCGCAGTGCCGGCATGAGCTTGTCGCCTTTTAACGCCTGGGTCGTACTCAAGGGTCTGGAAACCTTGACGATACGGATGCAGGCGCAATGCGCTGCGGCACTGGAGTTGGCCAACTGGTTGGAGCAGCAGCCTAAAGTGTCACGGGTTTATTACCCCGGTTTGAAATCACATCCGCAGCATGCGTTGGCCATGCAGCAGCAGTCCGGCGCGGGTGGGGCGGTGGTCTCGTTTGATGTGGCGGGGCTTGACCCTCAGCAAAAGAGGCAGCATGCGTTCCATGTGATCGACAGCACCCGTGTCATGTCGATCACGGCCAATCTGGGGGATACCAAGACCACCATCACCCATCCATCGAGCACCTCGCACGGTCGCTTGAGCGAAGAGCAACGACTCGCCGCTGGCATTGGGCAAGGCTTGGTTCGAGTCGCTGTCGGTCTGGAGCACCTGACGGATCTGAAAGCAGATCTCGCGCGGGGACTGGACACGCTTTCATGAGCGGGCGTACGCGCACCCGCTTCGCCCCTTCCCCCACTGGTTTTCTCCACCTGGGCAATATCCGCTCGGCCTTGTACCCCTGGGCTTTTGCCCGTTCTACCGGCGGCGATTTCATTTTGCGGATTGAGGACACCGACCTTGACCGGTCCACCCAGGCCGCCGTCGACGTCATCATCGAGGGCATGTCCTGGCTCGGGCTGAATTACGACGAAGGCCCGTTCTACCAAATGCAGCGCATGGATCGCTACCGGCAAGTGCTGGCGCAGCTGCAGGAAGCTGGACAGGTCTATCCCTGTTACATGGCCGTGGCTGAGCTCGATGCACTGCGCGAAAAGCAGATGGCAGCCAAGGAAAAGCCGCGCTATGACGGAACCTGGCGGCCCGAACCCGGCAAAACCCTGCCCTTGATTCCCGAGGGCGTGCAGCCGGTCTTGCGTTTCAGGAACCCGCAGTCCGGGGTGGTGGCGTGGGACGACAAGGTCAAGGGTCGGATTGAGATCCGCAACGATGAGCTTGATGATTTGGTGATGGCGCGTCCGGCCCGCAACGGTGAGACCGTCGGCACACCGACGTATAACTTCTGCGTGGTGGTGGACGATATCGATATGGCGATTACCCATGTGATTCGGGGCGATGACCACGTCAACAACACACCGCGGCAGATCAATATTTTTCGCGCCCTGGGTCAACAGCCACCGATCTACGCCCACCTGCCGACTGTGCTCAACGAGCAGGGTGAAAAAATGAGCAAGCGCAACGGCGCCAAACCGGTGACGCAGTATGCGCTTGAGGGCTATTTGCCCGATGCCATGGTGAATTACCTGGCGCGCCTGGGCTGGAGTCATGGTGACGATGAAATATTCAGTCGCGGGCAATTTTTGCAGTGGTTCGGACTCGATCATCTGGGTCGCAGCGCTGCGCAGTTTGATGAGGCTAAGTTGCGCTGGGTCAACGCCCAACACCTCAAGGCCATGACCGACGAAGCACTGGCGCCGCTGGTGCGGTCCCAGTTACAGCGTCGTGGCATTGAGTCCGATGATCGTTTGCCGCGTATCTGTGGCTTGTTCAAGGACCGCTGCGACACCACGGTGGTTTTGGCTGACTGGGCTGCCGTGTTCTATGCCGATATCAGCCCCAAGGCTGAAGACCTGAATCAGCATGTGACCGAAGCCATCAAACCCGCGCTCAGTCTGCTGGCTGACAAGTTGGCGGCTTGTGTCTGGGACAGGGCGACGCTGGCTGCCGTGATCAAACAGGTATTGATTGACTGCAGTTTAAAAATGCCGCAACTGGCCATGCCGCTCCGTGTGCTGGTGTTGGGGACTCCCCAGACACCCTCGGTCGATGCGGTGTTGGAGTTGATGGCCAGAGATAAAGTGATTGCGCGGCTCAGGGTGATTTAGATTTACGGCTATAATTAGAGGCTCAAAAATTGAAGGCAATGTTTGCAAAGGCATTGCCAGGTTTAGGGGGTATAGCTCAGCTGGGAGAGCGCTTGCATGGCATGCAAGAGGTCATCGGTTCGATCCCGTTTACCTCCACCACCAATTTTCGAGACGGCAGCAAGCAACCTCGGTTGATTGCGAAGTTCACAGGTTTTGACCTTATCGTCTAGAGGCCTAGGACATCACCCTTTCACGGTGAGTACCGGGGTTCGAATCCCCGTAGGGTCGCCAAATTCATCGCAGGATGAGCCGGCACAAGCAGGTAACAGCGGGCTCGCAAGAGCCGGT
>CAXNKH010000133.1:0-5318 GCA_964202765.1 Burkholderiales bacterium
GATTTGATGGCGGAGATCGACGACATTGAGCTGCCGAATGCCAACCTAAGCCAGGCGCAACTCTACGCCATCGTCAACGCGATCCGCTTGCAGGAAAGCACTTACAAATCGTCCGGCTCGGTCCACGGCTGTGCCTTGTTCCGCGCTGAAGAGATGCTGATGTTTGTCGAAGATGTGGGGCGCCACAACGCCATTGACACCATCGCGGGATGGATGTGGTTGCAAGACGAAAAACTGATGGGCGGTGCCGACAAAGTGTTCTACACCACCGGACGCCTGACCAGTGAAATGGTGATCAAGTCGGCCCAGATGGGTATACCGATTGTGATCTCGCGCAGCGGCATTACCCAGATGGGTCATGAAGTTGCGCAGCGCATTGGCTTGTGCACGGTGGGGCGAGCCACCAACAAGCATTTTCTTTGTTACAGCGGCTCTGAGCGACTGCACTGGCAGCCGGAGCTGGCCGGAAACAAATTGCGTACGGTGGCTTGAAAAGCACCCTGAGCAAGTTGCAACGATGACCCCAACATTTTGGCGCCTGGGCTGGCGCTCTTTAGGCCGTGACCTGCGCTCAGGCGAACTGCGTTTGCTGATGCTGGCGGTGACCTTGGCGGTCGCTGCGTTGACTGCTGTGAGTTTCTTTACCGATCGATTGCAACGTGGGATGCTGCGCGATGCGCGGCAACTGCTCGGTGGTGATGCGGTGCTGGTGAGCGACCACCCGCCGCCGGTTCAGTTTGAGGCCAAGGCCCGCGAACTGGGTTTGCAGGCAGTATCGAGCCTAGGATTCCCCACCATGGGTCGCTCGCCAGAGGCGCAGGGAGGCGTCAGCAAATTGCTGGCGCTCAAAGCAGTGGCACCGGGTTATCCGCTGCGTGGCAGCTTGCGACTGACCGATAGGCCCGGTGGCGCTGAAATCCTGCGTGGAGGTGTTCCTGCTCCGGGTGAGGCCTGGGTTGATGCCTCACTTTTGGATGCGATGGACTTGAAGCTGGGGAACAGCCTGCTGCTGGGCGCCAGCCGTTTGCGACTCTCCAAGATCATTGTGGCCGAGCCGGACCGGGGCGCCGGCTTCATGAGCATGGCGCCTCGGGTGATGATCAACCAGGCCGATGTGGCTGCTACCGGACTGATACAACCGGCGAGCCGACTGAGTTACCGGTTGGCGCTGGCGGGTGAAGACCAGGCAGTGGCTGAGTTTGTCAACTGGGCCAGTTCAGAGATCAAACAACCCCAGATTCGAGGCGTTCGAATCGAGTCGATGGAGAGTGGCCGACCTGAAATGGCCAAGACCCTGGAGCGGGCTTCGAAATTCATGAACCTGGTGGCTTTGCTGGCGGCCTTGTTGAGTGCTGTGGCGGTGGCCTTGTCGGCGCGAAGTTTTGCCAGCAGCCAGATAGATTCATGCGCCATGCAACGGGTACTGGGCTTGCGCCAATCGACCATGGCGGGAAGTTATGCCTTTGAGTTTGGGTTGGCAGGGCTGCTGGCCAGTGGTTTGGGCGTGTTGCTGGGCTGGTCCTTGCACCACCTCTTTGTTTATCTGCTGTCGGGATTGGTGGAGACCGCCTTACCGGGTGCCGGAAGCGGCCCACTGGCGCTGGGCCTGGGTACCGGCTTGATGTTGATGCTGGCTTTTGGCCTGCCCCCGGTGCTGCAATTGGCGCAGGTACCACCGCTGCGGGTGATCCGGCGCGACGTCGGCCAACCTAGGCTGGCCTCGCTGGTCGTCCTGCTTTTGGGCTTGGCGGGATTTGCGGCCTTGCTGCTACTGGTCAGTCAGGACCTGAGCCTGGGTCTTGTGGTGGTTGGTGCTTACTTTGGCTCTGGCCTCTTGTTTGCAGGACTCAGTTGGCTGGCACTTGGGCTGTTACGGCGCTGCGTCCATGAGAATTCAGCACCGCATTGGCTGTTGCTGGCGACCCGGGGCTTGACTGCTAGGCCGCTGCTTGCGGTGCTGCAAATCAGTGCTTTGGCGCTCAGCCTGATGGCACTGGTGTTGCTGGTCCTGTTGCGCTTTGACCTGCTCAACAGTTGGAAAAACACCAATCCGATCGACGCACCCAATCGTTTTGTCATCAATGTCATGCCGCAACAGGCCCCCGACTTTCAGCAAAGTTTGCGCGACGCAGAGGTCGGTCGTTACGACTGGTATCCCATGATTCGAGGCCGGCTGGTGGCGGTCAACGGCAAGCCGGTGCTGGCTGAGGATTACGTTGACGAGCGGGCCAAGCGACTGGTGGAGCGCGAATTTAACTTGTCCTACAGTGCTCAGCAACCGCCTTACAACCAGGTGGTCGCAGGCCGCTGGCTGGTGGATGAAGCCGGCGCACTCAGCGTGGAAGCAGGCTTGGCCAAGACGCTGAAGCTGCACTTGGGGGACAGTTTGCGTTTTGACATGGGTGGACTCCAGAGCGAAGCCCGCATCACTTCTTTGCGTAAAGTGGACTGGGCTTCGATGCGCGCCAATTTCTTCGTCATCTTCCCCGTCTCGCAAATGATCGATGTGCCGCTGACCTACATGAGCGCTTTCAAAGCACCCGCTGCAGCGGGGTTTGACAACCGGCTGGTGCACCGATACCCCAACATCACGCTGGTTGACATGGGTGCCAACTTGGCTCAAATCCAGCGGGTGATGAGCCAGGTGGTGCTGGCGGTTGAGTTCTTGTTCGGCTTCACCCTGGTTGCTGGCGTGCTGGTATTGTTTGCAACCATGGCCGCCAGCCGGGATCAGCGTGCCCGGGAGTTCGCCTTGATGCGTGCACTGGGCGCGAGCAGTCGTCTGCTAGGCCAAGTTCAGCGGGCCGAGTTGGCCGGTGTCGGTTTTCTTGCCGGTGCGCTGGCCTCGATTTTTGCCAGCGGCGTGGGCTGGGTTCTGGCCAAAACTATTTTTGACTTTGACTGGGTGTTCTCGCCCTGGGTTCTGCTGTTGGGCGCGCTGGCGGGTAGCTTGCTGGCCCTGAGCGCTGGCTGGTGGGCTTTGCGGGGCATTCTGCGTCAATCGGTAGTTCAAACCCTGCGCGAAGCGCCGCAGTGAGCCACGGCTCAAGGGCCGGGTTGCAGTAACACAACCAGAGCGCCGGCACCGCCATCGGCGTCCCGGGCCCCAATAAAAGCCAGCACCTCGGGCTGCTGCACCAGCCAGTTCTGAACCTTGTGCTTGAGCACGGGGGTCTGCCCGGGCGAACTCAGCCCCTTGCCATGGATCACCCGCACACAGCGAATGCCTTGCTGCCGGGATTGCTGAATAAAAAGTGCCAGCGTGTCACGCGCCAGCTCGCTGCGCAGACCATGCAAGTCCAGCGAACGCTGAATCTGCCAGTGGTGTTTGCGCAGTTGGCGCAGGACATCGCTGTTGCTACCCGCTTTGGCATAGCTGGTAGAAGTGTCTTTTGGGTCGACCGGACTGAGCTCGAACGCATCACTCAGGGTTGAGGCCGGGGGGGTGGCCTTGGCTTGTCGCTTGGGGCGGACAGTGGGCGCTGGACTAGCCCCTTTTAGACTGTCTGTACGAGCTACCAGACCCACCCGATGTGCCTGCTTCATGGGCTGGACCGTTCCCACGGCAGCGCGGAACAGGTTTTTCTCTGCCTGGGCTGCGGTCTGTTGCTGCGCTTGCGCAATGTGTTGATGAGCTAGGGCCTGGGACTCGATTTCGCCTCTAACCTGTTTCAGACCGGCCAATGACTTGATTTTCACAGCAAGCCTTGCTGGGCCATCGACAAGGCGCTGCCACGGGCCACGATGACATGGTCGAGCACCCGCACATCGACCAGTGCCAAAGTGGCTTTGAGTGTGTTGGTCAACATCAGGTCGGCGGCCGAGGGTTGAACGCTCCCGCTGGGGTGGTTGTGCGCCAGCACCACGGCACTGGCCTTGTGGTGCAGGGCGCGCAACACCACCTCGCGCGGGTAAACGCTGGTTTGCGTCAGCGTGCCGCGAAACAGTTCTTCCAGCGCCAGCATGTGATGCTGGCTGTCTAGAAACAGCACGGCAAACACTTCATGCGGCTTTTCTGCCAAATGCAGTTGCAGGTAATCTTTGACCGCCTGGGCCGAATCCAGCACGGTTTTTTGCCTGAGCTGCTGAGCCAGAGCGCGGCGCGACAATTCCAGAACCGCCACCAGTTCGGCACGCTTGGCCGGCCCCAGCCCCTTGATCCGATTCAGATCGTCGGCGCTGGCGTGCAGCAGGCCAGCGATGCCACCAAAACCGGTTTTCTCGTCAAGTAATTCTTTGGCCAACTGCAATACGTTTTTCCCTGCCATGCCGGTGCGCAGCAACAAAGCCAACAACTCGGTATCGCTCAAGCTGGCTGGCCCGTGGGCCAACAGCTTTTCGCGCGGTCGGGCATCGATTGGAAGGTCTTTGAGCAGCATGGCGACGCTGTGCCTTTAGGTTTTCTACAATGCAGGCTAGTTTAATTCCTTGAGGGACAGGCCTGTATGGTTGTTTCCGCCCCACGCGTCCAAGCCGGCTCTTTTCTGACGCTGCATTACCGTATTGCCGGCCCTGCTGGCGACATCATCAACACGTTTTCTGACAAGCCCGCCACGTTGTCGCTGGGCACTGGTGCGCTGTCACCGGCGATTGAGCAATGTTTGATCGGGTTGGACGAAGGTGTTCGCGCCACTTTCGAACTCGGTGCAGGCGAGGCTTTTGGTGAGCGCCAGCCCGGTATGCAGCAATGGGTGGGTCGCAAACTGCTGCGCCAGTTGGGAGCTCCCGATGAGCGCTATCAGATCGGCGATGTGGTCCAGTTCCCAACGCCCGATGGTCAGGCCAGCTATGCCGGCGTGGTGCTGGAGCTGCAGGCGAAGGACTTGGGTGATGCCGTTCGGTTTGATTTCAACCACCCGCTGGCAAGTCTGCCGGTGAGCTTTGAAGTCCATCTGATTGGGGTGCTGTGATGCTGCAAGAAATCATTCTGGCCGAGCCGCTCGGATTTTGTGCTGGCGTCGACCGTGCCATTGAAATCGTCGAAAAAGCCCTGCGCAAGTTTGGCGCACCGATCTATGTGCGCCATGAAATTGTCCACAACACCCATGTGGTGAACGACCTCAAGTCGCGCGGCGTGATTTTTATCGAAGACCTGGCCGACGTGCCAGCCGGCGCCACCCTGGTGTTCTCCGCCCATGGCGTGAGCAAGGCGGTGCAACAGGAGGCCAAGTCGCGCGGCTTCACTGTTTTTGACGCCACCTGCCCGCTGGTGACCAAGGTCCATGTTGAGGTGGCCAAGCTGGCCAAAGAAGGCTATGAGTTCATCATGATCGGGCACCAGGGTCATCCTGAGGTCGAGGGCACGATGGGTCAACTCC
>CAXNKH010000134.1:0-5272 GCA_964202765.1 Burkholderiales bacterium
GCGTGACCAGCAATATCGCTGCCGTGCGCAAAGCCATTGATGCGGCCAAACACCCAGCCCTGTTGCTGGTTGACACCATATCGGGTCTGGCTTCGGCGCAATACAAACACGACGACTGGGGCGTTGACGTCTCGATCAGCGGTTCGCAAAAGGGCTTGATGTTGCCCCCCGGCATCAGCTTCAATGCACTTTCGCCCAAAGCCATTGCAGCGAGCAAAACCGCCACCTTGCCCAAGGCTTTTTGGGCCTGGGACGAAATGATCGAAATGAACAAGACCGGCTACTGGCCGTCGACCCCCAACACCAACTTGCTGTACGGCTTGAACGAAGCCCTGGACATGTTGCTGGACCAGGGGTTGGATGCGGTATTTGCCCGCCATCAGCGCTGGGCCGAGGGTGTGCGCAGTGCCGTCAAGGCCTGGGGTCTGGAAATTCAATGTTCTGAAGCTGCCGTCTATTCGCCGATCCTGACCGGCGTAATCATGCCCGAGGGCGTTGACGCCGATGCTGTTCGCAAAATCATTTACGAGCGCTTTGACTGCTCTCTGGGCACCGGTCTGGGCAAAATCAAGGGCCGCATGTTCCGCATTGGTCACCTGGGTGACTGCAACGACTTGACCTTGATCGCGGCCCTGGGCGGCTGTGAAATGGGCCTGAAACTGGCTGGCGTGAAACTGGCTGGCTCCGGTGTGCAAGCGGCCATGGATTACTTTGCCAGCCACGCCAACGTTGTCTCGCTGCGTAAAGCAGCCTAAACTTCTGCTCTAATAACCTGGATAAGGGTCCGCTAAGACGGCGCCCTGTTCTATGAAAAAACAATAGGAAACAACATGCAACGCAGAACGTTCATCGCAGCCACCGCATCGAGCCTGGCCGTCCCCATGGTCGGCGCCCAGACCCTGCCCACCGGGCCGGTCCGGATCATCGTCGGTTTTGCCCCGGGCGGCGGTACCGATATCCTGGCCCGTGTCATTGGTCAGAAACTGTCAATCATGTGGAACACCACGGTGCTGGTGGAGAACAAAGCAGGCGCTGCCGGCATGATTGCCGCCGATTACGTGGCCAAGCTACCAGGCGATGGAAGCACCTTGTTGATGGCCCACATCAACAGCCATGCGATTGCACCGGCCTTGACGCCCAAGCTGAACTACAACGTAGTGCGTGATTTCTCACCTATCTCCATGGTCGGAATCACCCCCAACCTGTTGATCGGCAACGAGAAGCAGGCGGCGCGAACGGTCAAGGACCTGGTCGCACTGTGCAAGCAGAGTCCGGGGAAAATCAGCTTTGGTTCGGCTGGCAATGGCTCGGCCCAGCACCTGGCGCTCGAGATGTTCAAGCTGGCGGCTGGGGTCGATGCCCTGCACGTTCCTTACAAGGGCTCCGGCCCGATGCTGACCGACTTGATCGGTGGCCAAATCAATTACAGCTTTGACACCATGACGGCTGCCACGCCGCATGTCAAAGGTGGCAAAGCCATCGCGATTGCCCAAACTCGGGCCAAGCGCGCGAAAAGTTATCCCAACGTGCCAACCATGGCCGAGTCCGGTTTTCCAGGCTTCGAAGCCACGACCTGGTATGGCCTGGTCGGCCCGGGGAAAATGCCTGCTGCCATGGTCAAGCGCATGAACGAAGACATCAACAAGGTTTTATTGATGTCCGACGTGATCGAGAAATTCGAGCAGTACGGCGCTGAAGACGGCGGCGGAACACCTGAAAAGTTTGCCGACTTCATCCAGTCCGAGAGCATCAAATGGGCCCGGGTGGTGAAAGAAGCTGGCGTCAAGGCTGAAGGTTAAGAATTCCCGGCCATGAGTGAAGGCAGCGTCCACCTTAGCGTCGAGGCCGGTGTGGCTTCGGTGCTGTTCGATCGACCCCAGGCGCGCAACGCGATGACCTGGGCCATGTACCAGCAACTCAGCCAGATCTGCAAGGAACTGCGCGACGACCCCGCGGTGCGGGTCGTGACTTTTCGCGGCGCCGGCGGTGTGGCTTTTGTCGCTGGCACCGATATCGAGCAATTCAAAACCTTCTCGACCGGCGAGGATGGTCTGGCTTACGAAGGCCAGATCGACCAGGTCATCGACTTGCTCGAGTCCCTGCCCATGCCCACGATTGCGCTGATCGAAGGTTGGGCCGTCGGTGGCGGTCTGGCGATTGCCACCACCTGCGACTTTCGGATTGCCACAACGGGCTCGCGCCTGGGTGTGCCGATTGCCAAAACTCTGGGCAACTGCCTGTCCATCGCCAATCTGGTTCGCCTGAACACGGTGTTCGGCCAGTCCCGGGTCAAGCGCATGTTGATGCTGGCTGAAATGGTGGGCGCCGATGAAGCTTTGGCCTGCGGCTATTTGAATCAGCTGTGTACGCCCGAAGAAATTGACGCGGTCAGCGCCAGTCTGTGCCAACGCTTGATGGCGCTGGCGCCGGTGACACAAAGCGTGATCAAGGAAAGTCTGCGCCGCCTGGTCACCCATGAGTTGCCCCAAGGCGACGACCTGATCCGCCGTTCCTACGGCAGCCACGATTTCCGCGAAGGGGTAGCTGCCTTCGTGGCCAAACGCAGCCCAGCCTGGAAGGGCAACTGACCGCAAAAGCGCCGGCACCTTGCCGCACCCCAAAAAATTCATCACCCCTGTAGATAAGCCATGACAAAAGCCACGTGTTCTTGCAACCGAACCAGCAGCCCTAACGCGGGGAAAGCTGGTCTTGTCCGTAGCGGCCTTGGACGGGCGCTGCCACTCTGGCGTCACGGATGCAAGCTGCTGCTGGCAGCCGGTTTTCTCGTCAACGTAACTGCCGCCTTGGCCCAAACCTTCCCAACCAAACAGGTGCGCATTCTGGTGGGCTATGCCCCCGGCGGTGGCACCGATATCTTTTCCCGCCTGCTGGCCCACAAACTCACCGAGATGTGGGGTCAGCCGGTGGTGGTCGAAAATCGCACCGGCGCCACTGGAACCATCGCCGCGGATTATGTTGCCAAGGCAGCCCCCGACGGACATACGGTTTTGATGACGGTTCCCAATACCCACACCATCCTGCCGCAACTCTCAAAGCTGCCCTACGATCCCTTGCGTGACTTCACACCCATCACGCTCGCGGTCCAAGTTCCGCATGTGCTGGTGGTCGGGCTGTCGGTGCCGGCCAACAACATGGCCGAACTGGTCGCCATGGCCAAAGCCAATCCGAGCAAAATCAATTTCTCTTCATCAGGCCCAGGTTCGACCCAGCAGCTCGCCGGTGAACTGCTCAACCAGATAGCAGGTATCAAGGCGGTTCATGTTCCATACCGTGGTAGTGCGGCGGCCATGCTCGATCTGGTGGCCGGCGCGGTAACCCTGAGTCTGGACACCACCTCATCGTCGATGGGACAGATCAAGGCTGGCAAGCTCAAACCACTGGCGGTGGCTGCGCCAAACCGAGTAGCAGCCCTGCCGCAGATCCCGACCACCGCTGAAGCAGGTTATCCAGGCGTTGAGATGATCACCTGGTACGGCATGTTCGGCCCCCCAGGCATGGCCAGGCCTGTTCTGGACAAGTGGCAGCAGGATGTAGCCAAAGTGCTGCAAATGCCCGATGTGCGTGAACGCATCCTGCAGCTCGCAGGCGAACCGGTGGGCAACAAGCCCGAAGAATTCGACGCCTATGTCAGGTCCGCGTTCATCAAAACCGGCAAGCTGATCAAGGATGCCAATATCAAAGCCGAGTGAGAATCCGATTTCACAGATGAAACCCCAACACACGGGCCCGCTCTCGGGCATGAAAGTTCTTGAGCTGGCCCAGATCATGGCCGGCCCGACCTGCGGCATGATGCTGGCCGATATGGGGGCCGACGTGGTAAAGGTCGAGAAGCTGCCCGGCGGCGACGACTCGCGCAGCTACCGGGAGCCCCTGGTCAATGGCGTCTCGGCCAACTTCATGATTCTGAACCGCAACAAACGCGGCATTGCACTCAATCTGAAGCAGGCCCAGGGGCGCGACATCTTGCTGACCATGGTCAAACAAAGCGATGTCTTGATCGAAAACTACCGACGTGGAACGCTGGAGAAACTCGGTGTTGGCTATGAGGTTTTGTCCCAAGTCAACCCCGGGCTGATTTACTGCGCCATTTCAGGCTATGGCCGGGACGGCCCTTACGGCGACAAGGGGGGCTTTGATCTGATTGCGCAAGGCTTTTCCGGATTGATGTCGGTCACCGGCGAGCCCGGTGGCCCGCCCGTGAAAACTGGCAACTCGGTGGCTGACATGAACGCCGGCATTTTGGCAGTGGTCGGCATCACCGCAGCTTATGCCCACAAGCTAAAGACCGGCCAGGGTCAGGTGGTCGAGACTTCACTGATGGAAGCTGCGCTGCAACAAACCTATTGGCATGCGGCCACCTACTTTGCCACCGGCGAGTCACCCGGACCGACCGGTTCGGCCCACCTCTTGAGCGCGCCCTACCAGGCCTTCCAGACGCGCGACGGCTGGGTCAACATTGGCGGCGCGAATCAGGCCAACTGGGAACGGGTTGCCCTGGTGCTGGGCCACCCCGAATGGCGCGATGACCCGCGCTTTTGCACCAACAGCGCAAGGATGGCGAACTTGCCGGCACTGACAGCGGCCATGAATGCGATCTTGATGGGGCAAGACAAGGCCCACTGGATTGCCGCGTTTGACGCCGCCGGTGTTCCGGCTGGCCCGGTGCACAGCATTGGCGAGGCTTTGAGCCACCCGCAAACCCTGGCGCGCAAGATGGTGGTGGATCTGGTGCATCCGCAAGCAGGTCCGACCAAGGCGGTGGGCTGCCCAGTCCAGTTTTCGCAAACACCGACCCAGATCACCCGACCGGCCCCCCTGCTGGGCGAACACAGTCGCGAGTTGCTCAAGGAGTATGGCTACCAGGACCAGCAGATCGACGGTTTTGTCGCCGACGGCGTAATTGAAGAGGCCCTTGTCTGAAGTGGTGACTGCCACCCTCGGTGGAATTTTGATTCGCGGCAGTGAGGCACTGGACTGCGCGGCCAGTCGGCGCACCATGCTGAGCCAGCTCGACGCGCAGGATCTGGAGCCTCAGATCCAGAGTAGCCAGGGCTCAGATGGCCAGGGGTGCTTCATTCAATTTAAATTAAGTCAGCGCAGTGCAGAAGCCTGGGCCCCGGCTTGCGACACGCTGGGCTTGGCTCAGACCCTGGGTCTGGACAGTCAAAACAAGGCTGCCGATTTGACCCGTGAAATCCTGCTTGCTCTGCTGCTGGGCCCAGTTGCATTTGAATTTCCCAGCATTGCAGAA
>CAXNKH010000135.1:0-5272 GCA_964202765.1 Burkholderiales bacterium
GGGCGTCACCCACTGCCGAGCCGTGAAGATTTTGCTGCCTGGCTGGCCAGTATCGGCTTTGACAACACCACACAAGCTGTGGTGTACGACCGGCAAGGGGCTAATTACTGCGGCCGCCTGTGGTGGATGCTGAAATGGGTGGGCCATGAGGCCGTGGCCGTGCTCGACGGTGGTCTGCAAGCCTGGCAAGCCGCTGGCGGCGCGCTGGCCAGTGGGACTGACAGCGCACGCCAGGCAATCCGGTTTGAGCTCACAGCCGCCAAAACACGACTGAGCACGGTACAGGAAGTCGCTCGGCAGTTAGGTCAAGCCGGCCAGAGCCTGCTCGATGCCCGGGCAGCAGCGCGTTTCAAGGGTGAGGTGGAACCACTGGATCCAGTGGCAGGTCATATCCCCGGTGCGCTGAATCGGTCTTTCGTCCAGAACTTCGGGCCCGACGGCAAATTCAAATCAGCCCAGCAACTGCGAACCGAGTTCCTGGACTTGTTGGGCAACAACGCCAATGACAGCGTAGTCCATCAGTGCGGCAGCGGCGTCAGTGCCGTGCCCAACCTGCTCGCCATGGAAATCGCCGGCCTCGGGCGTGGCGCTTTGTTTGCCGGGAGTTGGAGCGAGTGGTGCAGCGACCCGCAACGACCCGTGGCCAAGGGATAAATTATTGATGTATCCGGAAATAATACGACGCACTCTTTCAGCTTGACCCTAGCCTGCTCTGAGCTGAATCAAGAGCTTGTAGGCGAAGGTAAGGCACTGAATTAGCTCGGTGCGGCGCACAGCTCCGCGGCTGTCCCCCGGCCTTCGGCCCCCGCCTTTATGCCGCTGCGTTGTGTGCCGCACCGAACTCATCCCGGCACCGTGACTGGTTTTCCAGCGACGTGAACCTTCACTCGAAAGCAACGATTGGTGTGGATGGCGCAACGGCATCAAGGGGGAGTAGGCGGCCCTAGACCGCCACGCAGGACAGCCGCGTAGTCATCCACACCAATCTCGCAAGCAAGCAACGGACCTGGATCCGGGCACGGGACATTCGAACGTCAGTGGTCTCAGGCAGAACCAAGTCCCTCGGTGTCATGAATTTCGGAAAGGTCAATAGGTTCAGGGCCCAGGCCTGAAACTCAGGATTTTTCGGTTCGGTCTGGACGCGGAATTTTCTTAAAACGAATCATCCGATCCAGCTCAATCGCGTCTTTCTTGATTTGGCGCTGGGCGTCGATTTTCTGGCCCTCACTCAGCCACAGTTCGAATTCTTCCGGCGTTTCCAGCGTGATACGGCCCAGGGTGGCGGCGCGAAAATCATAAATCACGATCTCGGCAGCTTTTTGCAAATTGACGCGGTTGCCACCCTGTAGCGCGCCTCGTTTTCGACCAATCGCATCGAGCAACTGCTCATCGCTCAAGTCCGCCACCAGGCTCAACTTGTAGCGCGCTTGGAATAAGTCCGGGTAATGAGTTTTTAAATAATCGAGCAACTCCAGCGCCACTTCTTCTTCGTTGAAAGCATTGCGGCCTATGGCGCCACTGGCCGCTAGGTTGTAGCCACTTTTGGCGACGATGATGCGCGGCCACAACATGCCCGGCGTGTCGTAGAGATAAAAATCGTCGGCCAGCGTGATGCGCTGCTCTATTTTGGTGATTCCCGCTTCGTCACCGGTCTTGGCGGCTCGCTTGCCGATCAAGGCATTGATCAAGGTCGATTTGCCGACGTTGGGAATGCCGCAAATCAGCACCCGCATCGGTTTCACCATACCGCCGCGTTGTGGCGCAAGGCTATGGCAGGCCGCAGTAATTTGCTGAATGCTGGTTTTGTCGCTGGCACTGAGCGCCACGGCCCGAGTGGCGCTCAGGCTGTTGTAGTGCGCCAGCCACTGCGTGGTGCGCGCCGGGTCGGCCAAGTCCTGTTTGTTAAGCACCTTGAGCGATGGCTTGCTGCTGGTCAACTCGGCCAGCATGGGATTGGCGCTGGAGCCGGGCAGCCGCGCATCGAGCAATTCAATCACGACATCGGTGTCTTTGATGCGCTCTTGAATTGCTTTTTTGGTCAAATGCATATGACCGGGAAACCACTGAATTGCCATGGCGCAATTGTGCCTGTCTCCCTGGCGTCAGAATCGGGCGAGAAAAGAGAGAGAATCACGTCCATGTCCCAATTCAGCTCAAGCCAGCGCACTGACGGCAAGCCCAACGAGCTCCTGCTCAAGGGCATTCTGTGCGCCCTGATCGGCCTCGGTGTTCTGCTCTCGCCTCACTTCATTGTGTCACCGGGAATGCAGAACATCGTCACCAACGCCACCCTGGTCGGCTGGTTCTCCCTGATCCTGGGTTGCGCTCTGATTTCGGTTTGGGCGCGCAAGCGCTGGGCTGATAAAAAACCCGATTAATTTTCTTCACTTTTTGATTGGATTTAACCCATGAACATCGCCTCACTGAAAGAAGTCGTCAGCGCCGAAGAATGGCAGTTGCGAGTTGACCTCGCCGCCTGCTACCGCCTGGTCGCGCTTTATGGCTGGACCGACCTGGTCTTCACCCACATCAGCGCCCGCATACCAGGCCCCGAGCATCACTTTTTGATCAACCCCTACGGCCTGATGTTTGACGAAATCACCGCTTCGTCGCTGGTCAAGATCGACCAGGAAGGGAGCCCAGTCATACCCACCAATTTCCCCGTCAATAAGGCTGGTTTTGTGATCCACAGCGCGATCCATCAGGCCAGGGAAGACATCGTTTGCGTGCTGCACACCCATACCCGGGCCGGCGTCGCCGTGAGCGCGCAGAAATGCGGCATCCTGCCGATTTCTCAGCAATCGACTTTCGTCTTAAGCTCCTTGGCCTATCACGACTACGAAGGCGTGGCTTTCAATGACGATGAAAAACCGCGCCTGCAAAACGACCTGGGCGAGGCCAAGCATCTGGTGCTGCGCAACCACGGTCTTTTGACGGTCGGCAAGACCATCTCCGACGCCTTCATGCACATGTTCCGATTGGAAAGTGTTTGCCAGATTCAGATCAGCGCCCAAGCCGGCGGCGAGTTGATTCACTACGACGAGCAAATCTACAAAGCCGACACCAGCACCGCGCAGTACATCCGTGACGGTGGCCTGGGCGGGGGCTTTGTCTGGCCCGCCCTGCTTCGTAAGCTCGACCGCATTGACACCAACTACAAAAACTAACAAGCTTGCCCTGTCCCCAACCGTATAGAAAACAATGAAACTCAACTTACAAAACAAAGTCGCCATCGTCACCGGTGCAACCCAAGGTATTGGGCTTGCGACGGCTCGCTTGTTGGCCGCTGAAGGCGCTGCTGTGGCTGTCGTGGCACGTGGTCGCGAGCGGCTGGACGCGGTGGTTGCCGACATTCAAGCCGCTGGCGGCAAAGCCTGCGCGGTTCAGGCCGACATGTCCAAAGTCGAAGACTGCTCACGCGTCGTCAGCGAAACCCTGGCCGCTTTTGGCCGGCTCGATATTCTGGTCAACAACGCTGGCACTTCCAACACTGGCGCTTTCGAGTCGGTGCTCGACAGCACTTGGCAGGCCGACTTTGACCTCAAGCTGTTTGGCGCCATCCGCCTAGCACGCCAGGCCATTCCCGAAATGCGCAAGCAAGGCGGCGGACGCATCATCAACATCACCAACATCGGCGCCAAGCAGCCGCGCGCCAAATCGATGCCCACCTCGGTAACACGCGCCGCCGGTCTGGCCATGACCAAGGCACTGTCCAAAGAATTTGCCGCTGACAAAATTCTGGTCAACACCGTGTGCATCGGCTTGATCCGGGCCGGTCAACACGAAACCAAGGCCGCGAAAACGGGTCGCGATGTGGAGGACATTTATACCGAGATGGGCAAGGACATTCCCCTGGGCCGGGTCGGTCTGGCCGAAGAAGTCGCCAACGTCATCACCTTCCTCGCCTCTGACGCCGCCAGCTACGTCACCGGCACCAGCATCAACCTCGACGGCGGTACGTCGGGCGTTTTGTAGCCCATGAGCACGCCCAATTTAGCCGACTGGATTGGCAGGACCGAAACTGTTCACGACAGCGTCACCGCCACGCCCTATGCGGCGCTGGCGGCCACGCTGGACCGCCACTCGGAGCGACCGGCACCGGGAACTCCGCTGCCCGGCCTGTGGCACTGGTTGTATTTTTTGCCGCTGCACCGCCAATCCCTGATCAGTGATGACGGCCATGCCCAGCGCGGTGGTTTCATGCCGCCGGTGCCGCTACCACGGCGCATGTGGGCTGGCAGCCAGTTCGTTTTTCATACGCCCTTGGTCATTGGCGACCAGATAGGACGCACCTCAACCATCGAGAATGTGACCGAAAAAATCGGCCGCAGCGGCCCCTTGACTTTTGTTCGGGTGCGCCATGAACTGCGTTGCAACGGTTCGACCGACGTGGCGCTGACCGAGTTTCACGAAATCGTTTACCGCGAAGCGCCCAAAGCCGACGATCCAGTGTCCGCACCGCAAGCGGCTCCGGCCAGCGCATTGTGGCAACGCAAGGTGGTGCCCGACGACGTGCTGCTGTTTCGCTATTCGGCACTGACCTTCAACGGCCACCGCATTCACTACGACCGAAAATATGTGACCGAGACCGAAGGCTATCCAGGCCTGGTAGTGCACGGCCCGCTGATCGCCACCCTACTGATCGACTTGCTGCGCGAGCACCGGCCCCAGGCCGTGCTGGAACGCTTCGAATTCAGGGCAATACGTCCGACGTTTGATACCAACCCTTTCTTTGTCTGTGCCCAGCCCGATGCCGACGGAAAGACTTTTCACCTGTGGGCACAAGACCACGAAGACTGGCTCACCATGGACGCAACAGCCGTCATTCGATGAACCGTCGCCCCCAGCCTCAAC
The DNA here is from genome assembly GCA_964202765.1 of Burkholderiales bacterium. Classification (GTDB taxonomy): domain Bacteria; phylum Pseudomonadota; class Gammaproteobacteria; order Burkholderiales; family Burkholderiaceae_C; genus CAXNKH01. Next base: position 4,855 of record CAXNKH010000135.1, read on the forward strand.
CCCGAAAAAACCATGCCATCCATCATTGATTCGAAAATTTTTGGCGACATCTTCAGCGACGCCAGCATGAAGCAAATTTGGTCCGACGAAAACCGGACCGCCAAGTACCTTGACGTTGAACGGGCCCTGGCCAAAGTACAAGGGCAACTCGGCATCATTCCGCAGGAAGCGGCTGACGAGATCGTTCGCCACTGCGAGTTGTCGCAAATCGACTGGGTCAAGCTCAAGGCCAAGACCGAGCAGATCGGCTACCCCATCATTGCCGTGGTCAACCAGATCAACAGCGCCTGCCGCGACAAGCTGGGCGAGTACTGCCACTGGGGCGCCACCACCCAGGACATCACCGACACCGCCACCGTGCTGCAAATTCGAGAATCCTTGGCGCTGGTCGAGGCTGATCTGGCCGACATTTCAGCGT
>CAXNKH010000136.1:0-5253 GCA_964202765.1 Burkholderiales bacterium
GGTGCTCACGGCTTTGACTGTGGTGCGATGAACATCCTGATCTATTGCTTCCGCGAACGCGAAGCCTTGTTCGATATGTACGAAGCAGTCTCCGGTGCCCGTATGCACGCGGCTTATTTCCGTCCCGGTGGTGTGTACCGCGACCTGCCCGATACCATGCCGCAGTACCAGGCCAGCAAGATTCGCAATGCCAAGGCGATGGCCCAGCTCAACGAAAACCGCCAGGGGTCACTGCTCGATTTCATCGATGATTTCTGCACCCGTTTCCCGGCTTATGTTGACGAGTACGAAACCCTGCTGACCGACAATCGAATCTGGAAGCAGCGCACCGTGGGTATTGGTGTGGTGACGCCGGAGCGGGCTTTGAATCTGGGCTTTACCGGCGCCATGTTGCGCGGCTCTGGCGTAGCCTGGGACTTGCGCAAGAAGCAGCCTTATGAGGTCTATGACCGGATGAATTTCGATATTCCGGTGGGCAAGACCGGCGACTGCTACGACCGCTATTTGGTGCGAGTCGCCGAAATGCGTCAGTCGAACCGCATTATTCGCCAGTGCGTCGATTGGTTGCGCGTCAACCCGGGTCCGGTGATTACTGACAACCACAAAGTGGCGTCGCCTGCGCGCGAAGGCATGAAGTCGAACATGGAAGACTTGATCCATCACTTCAAGCTGTTCACCGAAGGTTTCCATGTGCCCGAAGGCGAGGCCTACGCGGCAGTCGAACACCCTAAGGGCGAATTTGGTATTTACATCGTCAGCGACGGTGCCAACAAGCCGTATCGCCTGAAAATCCGGGCCCCGGGATTTGCCCACTTGGCAGGGATGGACGAGATGGCACGCGGGCACATGATCGCCGATGCCGTCGCCATCATCGGCACCATGGACATTGTGTTTGGAGAGATTGATCGATGAGCGCTGTAGTCTCAAATCAAGCCAGTGCATGGTCTCCGTCAGAGACCATGCGTCTGCGCTGGGCCAAGGAAGTTGCGAAATATCCGGACGATCAAAAATCGTCGGCGGTGATGGCTTGTTTGGCCATCATCCAGCAGGAAGTCGGCCATGTCAGTCTCGCGGCTGAACATGTTCTGGCGCCCTATCTGGGCATGGCGCCGATTGCCGTGCACGAGGTCACGACGTTCTACAACATGTACAACCAGAAGGCGTGTGGCAAGTACAAGCTCAATGTCTGCACCAATTTGCCCTGCCAGTTGCGTGATGGCCAGCAAGCGCTAAAGCATCTGGAACACAAGCTGGGGATCACCATGGGTCAGACCACGGCCGATGGCATGTTCACCCTGTACATCAGCGAGTGTCTGGGTGCTTGCGCCGATTCACCGGTGCTGCTGGTCAATGACCGCAGCATGTGCAGCTTCATGAGCAACGACAAGCTTGATCGATTGATCGATGGCTTGCGTGAGGTGGGTGCAGACCATGCGGTCGGGGAGGGTCGATGATGTCAGCCGAAAAAATTCTCGCGGAATTTTCCGCCAGTGGCGTTGAAACCTGTTTTCATGATCGCCATATCAAGCCGCAGATTTTGGCGGGTCTGAACGGCTCGAACTGGGACTTGTCGGCCTACCAGGAGCGCGGCGGTTATCAGGCCTTGCGCAAAATCCTGGGCCAGGGCCCGGACGCCAGCAGCATGACGCCCGGGCAGGTGATTGCCACGGTCAAGGAATCGGCCTTGCGCGGTCGCGGCGGTGCGGGTTTCCCCACAGGTTTGAAGTGGAGCTTCATGCCGCGCCAGTTCGCCGGACAAAAATACCTGGTCTGCAATTCCGACGAGGGCGAGCCGGGCACTTGCAAGGACCGAGACATCCTGCACTACAACCCGCATATCGTGATCGAAGGTATGGCGATTGCTGCCTACGCTATGGGGATCAGCGTCGGTTACAACTACATTCACGGTGAAATTTTTGCCAGTTACGACCGTTTTGAAGAAGCGCTGGAGCAAGCCCGCGCCGCCGGACTGCTGGGCCAGAACATTCTGGGCAGCGACTTTAGCTTCCAGCTGCATACGGCCCATGGTTTTGGCGCTTACATCTGTGGCGAAGAAACCGCTTTGCTCGAGTCACTCGAAGGCAAGAAAGGCCAGCCACGCTTCAAGCCGCCGTTCCCCGCCAGTTATGGTCTGTACGGCAAGCCAACCACCATCAACAACACCGAAACTTTCGCTGCCGTGCCCTGGATCATCCGCAACGGTGGCCAAGCCTACCTGGAATGCGGCAAGCCCAATAACGGTGGCACCAAGATTTATTCGGTCTCTGGCGATGTGGAGTTGCCTGGCAACTATGAAGTCCCGATGGGAACACCTTTTGCCGCGCTGCTGGAACTCGCCGGCGGCGTGCGCAAGGGCCGCACCCTCAAGGCCGTGATTCCCGGTGGCTCTTCCTCACCCGTGGTGCCCGCCTCCATCATGATGGATTGCACCATGGACTACGACTCCATTGCCAAGGCGGGTTCGATGCTGGGATCCGGTGCGGTGATCGTGCTCGATGACAGCCGTTGCATGGTGAAATCGCTGCAACGTCTGAGTTACTTTTACATGCATGAATCTTGCGGCCAGTGCACGCCGTGCCGCGAGGGCACCGGCTGGTTGTTCCGTATGGTGGACCGAATCGAGAAGGGCCAGGGTCGCGTCAGTGACATGGACTTGCTCAATTCGGTGGCTGACAACATCCAAGGCCGGACCATCTGCGCTCTGGGCGATGCGGCAGCGATGCCGGTGCGCGCCATGCTCAAGCATTACCGGCACGAATTTGAACATCACGTCGCGCACAAGACCTGCATGGTCCCGGCCTACGTCTGAGCGAGCGCTAAAAATGATTGAAATCGAACTTGACGGTCAGAAGGTAGAGGTGCTCGAGGGCAGCACGGTGATGCACGCGGCTGAGCAGGTGGGCACCTATATCCCGCATTTTTGTTATCACAAGAAGCTGAGCATCGCGGCCAACTGCCGCATGTGTTTGGTCGATGTGGAGAAAATGTCGAAACCGATGCCGGCTTGCGCTACGCCGGTCAGCCAAGGCATGGTTGTTCGCACCAAGAGCGACAAAGCGATCAAGGCCCAGCAGTCGGTGATGGAGTTCTTGCTGATCAATCACCCGTTGGATTGCCCGATTTGTGATCAGGGCGGTGAATGCCAGTTGCAGGATCTGGCCGTGGGTTACGGCGGCAGCGGTTCTCGCTACGAGGAAGAAAAGCGCGTGGTGTTCCATAAGGACGTCGGCCCGCTGATTTCCATGGAGGAAATGAGTCGCTGTATCCACTGCACCCGTTGCGTTCGTTTTGGTCAGGAAGTCGCCGGCGTGATGGAGCTGGGAATGATCCATCGCGGCGAGCATTCCGAAATCACGACCATCGTCGGCGACACGGTGGACTCTGAGCTCTCGGGCAATATGATTGACCTCTGCCCGGTGGGCGCGCTGACCAGCAAACCTTTCCGCTACAACGCCCGCACCTGGGAGCTGAGCCGGCGCAAGTCGGTCAGCCCGCACGACTCAACCGGCGCCAATCTGATTGTTCAAGTCAAGAACAACCAGGTGTTGCGCGTGGTCCCACTCGAAAACGAAGCAGTCAACGAATGTTGGATTGCCGATCGCGATCGTTTCTCTTATGAAGCCTTGAACAGCCCCGAGCGACTGACCAGCCCGATGCTCAAACAGGGCGGGCAGTGGAAGGCCGTTGATTGGCAGACCGCGCTGGAGTATGTGGCGAATGGTTTGAAGGACATCAAATCCAACCATGGGCCGCATAGCATCGGCACCCTGGCCAGCCCGCACAGCACATTGGAAGAATTGTTCCTGGCTGGCGCCTTGATGCGTGGCCTGGGCAGCGACAACATCGACCACCGCTTGCGTCACGCCGAATTTGAGTCAGGCCATGCCGTTCGCACCCTGGGTCTGCCGATTGTGGCCCTGTCGAATTTGCAGCGGGTCTTGGTGTTGGGGTCGAACCTGCGCAAGGACCATCCGCTGTTCGCGCTGCGTCTGCGTCACGCCGTTGGCAAAGGCGCTCAGCTCAGTTCCATGACGACTGAGCAGCCCGATTGGGCGATGAAGCTGGCCACCAGCCTGCAAGTACCCACTGCGAACTGGGCTCAGACCCTGGCCGATGTTGCCGCAGCCGTGGCGCAGGAGAAGGGCGTTGCCGCCCCAGCCCCAGGCAGCGTGAACGAGCCGGCCTTGGCCATCGCCCGTTCCCTGATCGGTGGCGAGCGCAAGGCTATTTTCTTGGGCAATGCCGCCGTGCATCACCCCCAAGCCTCCAGCCTACTGGCCCTGGCCAACTGGATTGGTCAACAGACCGGCGCCAGCGTGGGTCTGCTGGGCGAAGCGGCCAATACGGTGGGCGCACAATTTGTCCAGGCGATACCTGGTGCCAGCGGTTTGAATGCCGGCCAGATGCTCGCCGGTGGCCTCAAAGCGGTGTTGTTGCTCAACACCGAGCCCGAGTTTGACTCGGCTGCTGGTGCGTCTGCAGCGCAAGCCTTGAACGCGTGCGAAATGGTGGTGACTTTGAGTCCATTCAAGACCGCCAACCTGGGCTTTAGCGATGTGCTGTTGCCGATTGCCCCATTCACCGAGACCTCGGGGACCTTCGTCAACGCCGAAGCCCGGGTTCAGAGTTTTTACGCGGTGGTCAAGCCCTTGGGCGAAACTCGACCGGCCTGGAAAGTCCTGCGGGTGTTGGCCAATATGCTGGCGATCCCGGGTTTTGATTACGAGTCGTCGCAGGACGTGTTGTCTCATGCACTGGCGGGAACGGTTGCCAGCCATCTGAGCGCTGATCGCTTGGGCAACGCCACAGACCACGCGATTGACCTGACACCGAGCACGGTGCTGCCGGTGGTGGCCTCCATCTACCAGATCGACAGTCTGGTGCGTCGTGCGACTTCGTTGCAACTCACAGCCGATGGCCGGAGTCCGTCAGCGCGCTTGGAGGCAAGCCCATGATTGATGTTTTTTACAATTTCGGTCTGAACCTGTTGGACGCTCCCTGGTGGCCTGCACTGGCTTGGCCTGTGCTGTGGACCCTGATCAAGATCGTCGCGGTGCTGGCACCCCTGATGGGTTGCGTGGCTTATTTGACGCTGTGGGAGCGTAAAGCGATTGGCTTTACCCAGTTGCGTTTTGGCCCGAACCGGGTCGGCCCCATGGGCTTGTTGACGCCGATTGCTGACGCGCTCAAGTTGTTGACCAAAGAAATCATCATGCCCGCAGCCGCCAGCAAAGGGCTGTTTGTGCTGGGACC
>CAXNKH010000137.1:0-5247 GCA_964202765.1 Burkholderiales bacterium
TCTGCGGGACGAATTTTCTCTTTCCGTCCACCCAGAATTTGCAGCGTCACCATCGGTGGCGACAGGGGCTGGTCGCTGGCGGGCGTTAGCTCATCGAGCTTGTGCCAGACCGACTCCTGCTTGAGGTACTGCTCGATCTTGCCGACCACGCCCATCTCGTCCATGCTGGCCAAGCTCAAGGCCAGGCCCGATTCGCCGGCGCGCCCGGTGCGGCCGATCCGGTGGACATGGACTTCCGCGTCGGGGCTGATGTCGACATTGATCACGGCTTCGAGCTGGCTAATGTCCAGGCCGCGGGAGGCCACATCGGTGGCCACCAAAACCGAGCAGCTGCGGTTGGAAAACTGGGCCAACACCTGATCACGCTCGCGTTGCTCCAGTTCGCCAAACAGTGCCAGTGCGCTGAAACCCTGGGCCTGAAGCGCAGCCACCAGTTCGCGACAGCGGTTCTTGGTATTGCAAAACGCCAGGGTGCTGGTCGGTCGGAAATGGTTCAGCAACAAGGCCACGCTGGCCAAGCGGTTGCCGCGAGTGACTTCGTAAAACCGCTGCTCAATCAGGTTTTCGCTCTGAACCGCCTCGATTTTTACCTGCTTTGGGTCGCGCAAAAACTTCTGTGCGATTTTGGCAATACCTTCGGGGTAAGTGGCCGAGAACAGCAGGGTCTGACGTTCTTTGGGGCATTGTCGAATGACGGTGGCCATGTCGTCGAAAAACCCCATGTCGAGCATGCGATCGGCTTCGTCGAGTACCAGGGTGTTGAGCGCTTCCAAATTGAGGGAAGCACGCTCAAGGTGGTCCATGATGCGGCCCGGTGTTCCCACCACGATATGGGCGCCGTGTTCCAGTGAGGCGTTTTGCATGCGCATCGGCACGCCGCCACACAGGGTGACAACTTTGATGTTTTCTTCGGCCCGCGCCAGTCTGCGCAACTCCTGTGTCACCTGGTCGGCCAATTCACGGGTCGGGCACAGCACCAGCGACTGCACAGCAAAGCGGCGCGGGTTCAGATTGGCCAGCAAGGCCAGCGCAAACGCCGCTGTTTTGCCGCTGCCGGTCTTGGCCTGGGCAATCAAATCTTGGCCCAGCAAAGCAATGGGCAGACTGGCCGCCTGGATCGGGGTCATCTCCAGGTAGCCCAGTTGCTGCAGATTGGCCAGGGAGGCCGGACTCAGGGCGAGCTGGCTGAAGCTGTTGCTGGCAGCGGACTTTGATAAATTGGAGTTGCTCATGCCCCGATTATCGGTGCTGGGCTCTTGGTTCAGACGTAGGCGGCCCACAACATGGTGATGCCGGCGATGGTCAACAACAGGTCCATCAGCAGTTGGAATTTTTCAGCGTTGAGGTGCTGTACAAATGGCTTGGCGATGAAGGATCCCGCCGTCAGCGAGCAACCCACGATCAATCCCTTGGCTAAGGCCTCCAACGGCAGGGCACCCATTTCGCGAAAAGTCAGGGCTTTGCTGATCAAAACTGCGAGCGAACTCAGGGCCTCGGTGCCCAGAAAAGCGCCCTTGACCAGGCCATAACCGAGGAAAAAAGGTGCGTTGATGGGCCCGGTACTCACCACCAGCCCGGTGATGTAGCCAATGACGGCGCCGACCCAAGCCATATGCCAGAGTGTGAGTTGCCATCTCCGGCGCAGCATCCAGCGTCGCAAGAAGATCATGCTGATGAAAAAAACACCAAGAACGGTTTCGATCACCCCGGGTGGCAAGATCAATAGAGTTTGAGCGCCGAGTGAGGCGGCGGGAATTCCGGTGGCCGCGTAGGCCGCGCAGACGCGCCAATCAATTTCGCGCCACCAGGCTGCCACCCGTGAAACATTGGCCATGATCGCGGCAATCGCCATGATGGGCACTGCTTCACGCGGGCCAAACACCAGCACCAGAACCGGCATCAACATGATGGAACTGCCAAACCCGACGATTCCTGCGAGGGTGCCTGCGATCAGGCCGATGAATAAAACAAGGGCGAATTCCAAAAACTGTCCTACTTTTTCAACCAGCCTAGATTATCCAGTGCGCTGCGTGGACAATAACAGCATGACCAACTTACCCACCTTCATCGCCCCAAGCCGCTATACCGATCCAGTCCAGGCGCTGGACCAAGTGCGGCGGATTTACGATGCCAGCCTGGCGCACCTGCGTTGGGCCATGAACCGTTATGTGGCCGGGCAGGCCCTCAATGGTCATGTCCGGGCTTGTTACCCCTTCGTCCGAATTAAAACCGAAAGCGTGGCCCAGGCGGCTACCGGTGCCCAGAGCAGTCAGCGTTTGAGCTACGGTTTTGTTGCCGGGGTGGGTCGTTTCGAGACCACGCTGACACGGCCTGACCTGTTCGAGGCGTACTACCTGGAGCAGTTTCGACTGCTGTTGCACAACCACGGCGGTGAGTTGGAGGTCGGCACCAGCAACCAGCCTATTCCCGTGCATTTCTCATTTATCGAACACGACCATGTGGAAGGCAGCATGAGTTTGCAGCGCAGGCAGCAGATGCGCGAGGTGTTTGACCTGCCCGACCTGGCTGCTATGGATGACGGTATTGCCAACGGCACCCATGCGACGAACGCCGGCGAGGCCCAACCCTTGTCCTTGTTCACAGCGCCCCGGGTTGATTACTCGCTGCAGCGCTTGCGTCACTACACCGGTACCGCGCCCGAGTGGTTCCAGAACTTCGTGCTGTTCACCAATTACCAGTTCTACATCAACGAGTTTGTTCGCCTGGGTCAGGCTGCCATGGCCGACCCGAACAGCGAGTATGTGGCTTTTGTTCAGCCCGGTAATGTGGTGACGCGCCGGGTCGGTTTGCCCAGCGAGTCCGGTGATGAGCGTGGGCTGGCGCCGCCAAGTCTGCCGCAAATGCCGGCCTACCACCTGATGCGCGCTGATCGCAGCGGCATCACCATGGTCAATATCGGCGTCGGCCCGGCCAATGCCAAAACCATCACCGATCACATTGCCGTGATTCGACCTCATACCTGGCTGATGCTGGGGCATTGCGCCGGACTGCGCAACAGCCAACAACTGGGGGACTACGTGTTGGCCCATGCTTATGTACGAGAAGATCACGTGCTTGACGAAGAACTGCCCCTGTGGGTCCCGATACCGGCGCTGGCCGAAATTCAGGTGGCACTGGAGCAGGCGGTGGCCGACGTGACTCAAGTCACAGGCCCTGAGCTCAAGACCCTGATGCGGACCGGTACCGTGGCCAGCACCGATAACCGCAATTGGGAACTGTTGCCCGACAACAAGCCCCAGCGCCGTTTCAGTCAGAGCCGCGCGGTGGCGCTGGACATGGAGAGCGCCACCATTGCTGCCAACGGTTTTCGTTTTCGTGTGCCCTACGGTACTTTGCTGTGTGTCAGCGACAAACCCCTGCATGGTGAAATCAAACTGCCGGGCATGGCCAACCACTTTTACCGAGAACGGGTCGATCAGCACTTGCGCATTGGCATACGGGCTATTGAGCTGTTGCGCGAACAAGGCATTGACAAATTGCACAGCCGAAAACTGCGCAGCTTCAATGAAGTTGCTTTTCAGTAAGACGGATTGCCATCATGAATTCGGCAAGCAACCTGCCCCCCCACCCGTTCCAAGTCCTCACACCCGATCTGGTGCTGGATGCCCTGGCCAGTGTCGGCCTGTATGGCGACGGCCGCTTGCTGGCGCTGAGTTCGTATGAAAACCGGGTTTATCAAATTCACCTGGAGGATGGCTCGGTGGTGGTCGCCAAGTTCTACCGGCCCGAGCGCTGGAGCGACGAGCAAATTCAGGAGGAGCATGATTTTGCCGCCGAGTTGATGGCTGCCGAAATTCCCATGATTGGGTCTTTGTTGTTGCAAGGCCGGAGCTTGCAGCGTTTTGGTGGTTTCTCCTTCAGTGTCAGTCCGCGCCGGGGCGGTCGCATGCCCGAACTCGATGACGCTGAAGTGCTGGAGTGGGTGGGCCGCTTCCTGGCTCGCATTCACACAGTAGGTTCTCAAGCCAAGTTTGGGCACCGACCAAAGATCGACCTTCAGAGTTTTGGCGTGGCCTCGCGCGACTGGTTGCTGGCCAATGACCGGCTGCCGCTGGATGTGCAGGCCTCCTGGGCGCAGGCCTGCCAGGAGGCGCTAACGCTGATTGCTGGCCATGATTGCCTCAACGCTGATGCAGCGGTTCAGTCAGACTCAGCGATCCGCAGCATCCGCCTACACGGCGACTGCCACCCCGGCAATATTCTGTGGACCCCGACCGAGGTGCCCGCAGACGCCGGACCGGGGCCGCATTTTGTCGACTTGGACGATACCCGTAGCGGCCCTGCGGTGCAAGACCTGTGGATGCTTGTTTCGGGAAGTCGAGCCCAGCAGACACGGCAGCTGGGGATCTTGCTCGACGGCTACGAGCAGTTCCGTGAGTTCGATCGGCGCGAGCTGGCCTTGATCGAGCCGCTGCGAACGCTGCGCCTGATTCACTACGGCGCCTGGCTGGCCCGGCGCTGGAGTGACCCGATCTTCCCGATCAACTTTCCCTGGTTTGGCAGCAGCGATTACTGGAAGGGACAGATTCAGATGTTGCAGGACCAGATCGAGGCCATGCAGGAGCCGCCGCTGCGGGTTTAACGCCAGCGGATCCCGGACCGATCAGACCAGTGGGTTGTCCATGGCGCCAATGCCATCAATTTCGACCCGAACCACATCACCGGCCTTGAGGTATTTGGGCGGTTTGAAACCAATGCCGACACCGACCGGTGTGCCGGTGGCGATGATGTCGCCGGGGTAGAGCGTGATGCCGGCGGACAGGGTTTCGATCAGGGTCGGAATGTTGAAAATCAGATCGGTGGTATTGGCGTTTTGCCGCAATTCGCCGTTGACCAGGCAGCGCACATTGGTGTTCGTGCCGTCGAGCTCGTCGGCACTGACCAGGTAGGGTCCCATCGGGCAGAACGTGTCGAAAGACTTGCCCAGCAACCACTGGGAGTGGCGGCCTTGCCAGTCGCGCGCCGTGACGTCGTTGATGATGGTGTAACCCCAAACATGGTTCATGGCATCTTGGGCGCGGATGCCCTTGCCGCCTTTGCCAATGATGACGGCGAGCTCGACCTCGTAATCAATCGCGGCGGAGACCTCGGCGGGGATCACGATGGTGGCGTTGGGGCCAATCACCGACTCAGGGACTTTGGAGAAAATGATCGGCACTTGGGGGATGTCACCGGCTGCCGCGCTGCTGTCAAAGCCGCTGCCGGCGAATTCCCGAGCGTGGGCAT
>CAXNKH010000138.1:0-5232 GCA_964202765.1 Burkholderiales bacterium
GTCCATTGGGCGGGCCTTCGTCCCTAGGCGATGCCTGGCGGACGATTTGCGACCATTTCGGCAGCTCTCTCGTCGCCCATAGCGGGGCTATGAACTCCTCACGAGCCACCAAACTGCCTCGCAACTCGCCTCGCCATGCAAACGCGTCCTAATGAATTATCCGGGTTTAATGCGCCTGATCCCAATTCAAACCAATCCCGACTTCGGCCAGTAGCGGCACCCGCAACTGAGCCACGCCCGCCATCAGGCGCGGAATCTCAAGGCGCACCCAGTCCACCTCGGCCTCTGGCACTTCAAACACCAGCTCGTCGTGGACCTGCATGATCATCCGGCTGCCGCGTCGCTCGGAATCGAGTACCTGTTGGACCTTGACCATGCTGAGCTTGATCAGATCGGCCGCTGTTCCCTGCATCGGCGCATTGATGGCGGCGCGCTCAGCGCCGCTGCGGCGCGGGCCATTGGGTGAATTGATCTCGGGCAGGTAGAGCCTGCGACCGTACACGGTCTCCACATAGCCCTGGCGCTTGGCCTGGGACTTGGTACTGTCCATATAGTGTTTGACACCGGGATAGCGCTGAAAGTAACGCTCGATGTAGTTTTTGGCCGCCGTGTTGTCGATGTTCAGAGAACGCGCCAGGCCATAAGCACTCATGCCATAAATCAGACCGAAATTGATGACCTTGGCGTAGCGGCGCTGCTCGCTTGTGACTTGATCCGTCGCTACGCTAAAAATCTCGGCCGCTGTGGCTCGGTGCACATCCATATTGTCATGAAAAGCCAGCATCAGCGCCGCATCGCCGCTGATGTGCGCCATGATGCGAAGCTCGATCTGGCTGTAATCGGCGCTGACGATTCGGTGGCCGGGTGCGGCGACAAAAGCCTCGCGCACACGTCGGCCCTCGGGTGTTCGAATCGGGATGTTTTGCAGATTCGGATCGTTGCTGCTCAATCGTCCGGTCACCGCCACCGCCTGCGCATAGTGGGTGTGGACCCGTCCAGTGCGCGGGTGAGCCAGCTGGGCCAGCTTGTCGGTGTAAGTGCCCTTGAGTTTGGCCAGACCGCGATGTTCCAAAATTTTGGCCGGCAAGGGAAAATCCTCCGCCAGTTTTTCCAGCACTTCCTCATCGGTGCTGGGCGCACCGGTGATGGTTTTCTTAACCACGGGCAGGCCCAGTTTGGTGAAAAATATCTCGCCAATTTGCTTGGGGCTACTCAGGTTGAAGGGCTGACCTGCCAGAACATGCGCCTCTTGTTCCAGTTGCAAAATTCGCTGGCCCAGTTCGTGACTCTGGGTCGCCAGGGTGGGGCCATCGATCAGCACACCGTTGCGTTCAACCCGGTACAGCGCCTCGCTGCTGGCTATTTCCAGCTGGTAAATGAATTTCAACTTGTCATTGACTTCGATTTGCGGCCAGAGTGCCAGATGCACATCGAGGGTCTGGTCCGAATCTTCACAAGAATAATGGGCGGCCTTGTCAATCTCGACCTGGGAAAATGAAATTTGATTCGCGCCCTTGCCGCACACGTCCTCGTAGCTGACACCACTTCGCCCCAGATGGCGCTGTGCCAAACTCGACAAGCTGTGTGGCTTGTGCACTTCCAATACATAGCTTTGCAGCATGGTGTCGTGCACATAGCCCTGCACTTCAATGCCGTGGTTGGCCAACACATGGCGGTCGTATTTGACATGCTGACCCAGCTTGGCGCGCAGCGGATTTTCCAGCCAGGTTTTGAGCCGGGCCAACACTTCGTTGCGCGGCAACTGGGTCGGCGCATCGGGATAGTCGTGCGCCAGTGGAATATAGGCCGCTTCACCCGGCTTCACACTGAAACTCAGGCCGACAATTTCAGCGCGCATGGCGTCCAGCGAGGTGGTTTCGGTGTCCAGCGCCACCAGCTCAGCGACTTCAATCCGCGCCAGCCAGGCATCAAAAGCTTCCCAGCTGAGGATGGTGTCGTAAGCCACGCGGGTCACGCTGGAGGGGGTTGGCGCCAGTGCAATCTCTATCACCGGCTGCTCCTGCGGCGCATCAAACAGGCCGGGTTCGCGCACTGAGCCCGACCTGCGCAGTTCGGGGCCAGCGATTTTTGCCCCGGAAGCGGGGACACTTGCGCCCCCCATTCTGGCAGCCAGCCCTTTGAATCCATATTCTTCGTAGAAAGCCCTCAAAGCCACGTTGTCCACCGCAGCCAGGGCCATGCCGTCCAGGGCCGGCAGTTCGGCCAGCCAATCGCCCAGTTCGCAATCGGTTTTGATGGTGAGCAGTTGACGCCCTGTGGGCAGCCAGTCCAGCGCTTTTCTCAGGTTCTCTCCGACCACACCCTTGATCTCATCGGCATGGGCCACCACAGCGTCCAGCGAGCCGTACTCCTGCAACCACTTGGCTGCGGTCTTGGGGCCGACCTTGGCCACCCCGGGCACGTTGTCCACCGCGTCACCGACCAAGGTTTGAAAGTCCACCATCAACTGCGGCGGCACACCGAATTCAGCCTCCACACCCGCCACATCACGGCGTCTGCCGTTCATGGTGTCGATGATGGTGATGTGGGGGTTCACCAGTTGCGCCAGGTCTTTGTCGCCGCTGCTGATCACCACCGTCACCCCCTGCTGAGCAGCAATCTGTGCCAGGGTTCCAATCACATCGTCGGCTTCGACCCCGGGCACGTCCAGCACTTTCCAGCCCAGCAACCGGACCAGTTCGTGGATCGGTCCGATCTGGGAGCGCAAGTCGTCGGGCATGGGGGAGCGCTGCGCCTTGTACTGGGGGTAAAGCTCATCCCTGAAGGTCGGGCCCTTGGCATCAAACACGCAGGCGGCGTAATCGGCAGCGACCTCTTTGCGCAAACTTTGCAGCATATTGATCATGCCGCGGATAGCACCGGTCGGTACACTGGTCGGGTCACCCGGTATCGCCCTTAAATCAGGCATGGCGTGAAAAGCGCGGTACAGGTAACTGGAGCCATCCACCAACAGCAGGATTTTCAGTGGTGCAGGTGTTTCATTCATGGTCGCATTGTGCCTGCTCAGCAAGCTACGCCTTCGTTCTACAATGCGACCATGCGCGCTCCAAATCCCCTGCTTCCCCTTCTGTTTCCCATAACGGTAGCACTGGTCAGTCCTTGGGTGCAGGCGCAGACCGCGACCGCCAACCCGAACCCCCCGGCTCAAGGAATTGAGCCCGGCACTGAGCACATCCGGGTCGAGGACAGCGGCGCCCGGATTGACGAAGTCCGGATCGGTGGGGAAACCCGCAGCATCACGGTCCAACCCAAAGGCAATATGCCGGCCTACGAAGTGCTTCCGAATCACGGAACGCGTGGCCCGGCAACGCTGGAACGCGAGTCAGGAAGCAGTGGCTCCCGGGTCTGGAAAATCCTGGGGTTTTGATTCATGGCGGTTTTCACGGAAGTCTCATTTAATGAGGCCAGCGTCTTCCTGAACCAGCTGAACCTGGGCCAGCTCCGGCACATGGAGGGTTGTTCCGGTGGCATAGAAAACACCAACTTCTTCATCAACACCGACCAGGGCGAGTATGTATTGACGCTGTTCGAGCGGCTGACGGCACAGCAACTGTCTTTTTACCTGCGCTTGATGAAGCACCTGGCTCACGCCGGCATCCCGGTGCCCGATCCCGAGGCCGATCGGGACGGCAACATTGTGCACAGCCTCAATGGCAAACCGGCGGCCGTCGTCAATCGCCTGATCGGTCACAGCGTGCTGACGCCTCAGGCTGAGCACTGTGCTGCAGTCGGCCAGATGATGGCAAAAATGCATTTGGCGGGACGCGATTTTGAACGCCAGCAGCCTAATCTGCGTGGCTTGTCCTGGTGGAATGAAACCATTCCAGTGGTCCTGCCCTATTTGCAAGCCGAGCAAGCCCAGTTGATAGGGCGTGAACTGGCCTACCAGAACCATGTGGCGGCCTCGTCAGCTTACGCCGCATTGCCGCGCGGCGCTATCCATGCCGATTTGTTCCGTGACAACGTGATGTTCGAGTCGCGTGGCAGCTCACCTGAGCTCACCGGGTTTTTTGATTTCTATTTCGCCGGAATTGACAGCTGGTTGTTTGACCTTGCCGTGAGCTTGAACGACTGGGCCATCGACCTGAGCACGGGAGCCCACGACCCGGTGCGCGCTGCCAGTTTTTTGCAAGCCTATAACGCCGTTCGGCCCCTGAGTGCCGCTGAACGTCACATGTTGCCGGCCATGTTGCGGGCTGGGGCTTTGCGTTTCTGGACCTCTCGCCTGTGGGATTGCCATTTGCCGCGTGATGCAACAATGCTGCAAGCGCATGACCCCAGCCATTTCGAACGTGTATTGCTGCAGCGCGCCGACCACCCGGTCCTTGCCAGCGACCTGCTTTAAGAAAAAAACATGAAACTGAACATCGTTCCAGCTCGCACCGGCATGGTCTGGGTCAAGCTGGGTATCCAGACTTTTTTACGCCAGCCACTGGCGCTGTCGGGCTTGTTTTTCATGTTCATGGCCGTGATGTCGATTGCCAGCTTGCTGCCCTGGTTCGGCAGCGCCGTGGCCCTGGGTCTGTTGCCCGGTGCCAGCCTGGGGCTGATGGCGGCCACCCGGGAGGCCAGCACGGGGAAGTTCCCCATGCCCACGATTTTGATCAGCGCTTTTCGCGCCGGCCGCCAGCGCGCCCACGCCATGCTGGTGCTTGGCGCCTGCTACGCCCTGGGGTTTTTACTGGTCCTCGGGCTCTCGGCCCTGGTCGATGGCGGAACTTTCGCCCATATTTATCTGGTTGGCGGCACCCTCGACCGTGAGACCTTGATGACGACCGAGTTCCAGAGCGCCATGTGGCTGGCCATGGGTCTGTACCTGCCTTTGTCACTGCTGTTTTGGCATGCGCCAGCCCTGGTCCATTGGCACGGCATCAGCCCGGTCAAGAGCCTATTCTTCAGTCTGATTGCCTGCTTTAAAAATTTCTGGGCCTTCAGCGTTTTCGCTCTGGTCTGGATGGGTGTATTTCTGTCCGTCGGGCTGCTGGTGGCGAGCCTGGCGGGAATGCTGGGCAACCCCGAGCTGGTTTTGACGCTGCTGTTCCCGACTGCCATGCTGATGGCCGCCATGTTTTTTACTTCGATCTACTTCAGTTTTCGCGACTGTTTTGACACCGAAGAAAAAAACTCATGACCAAAAGCAGTGCATGGTCTAGCAAAGTCCTGGCCTTGATCAAGGTTGGCAATAACGCCGCCGCCCTGCTCCAAATCAAG
>CAXNKH010000139.1:0-5227 GCA_964202765.1 Burkholderiales bacterium
TCATCGGCAAAACCACCGCACTGGTCAGAACGATCATGGAAATACCATCCAGTGCGGTACCCAGAATCAGATAAACCAGGGTCAATACGGCGATCAAGGCCATCGGTGACAGATTCATGGCGGTGACCCACTCGGCCAGCTCGCGTGGAATGCCGGTGAACGCCATGGTCTTGGTGAGAAAAGCGGCGCCCGCCAGGATGAACATGATCATGCAGCTGGTGCGGGTGGTTCCCATCAGTCCTGCCCAGAAATTGGTCCAGTTCAGCGACCGGCTCCAGGCGGCGAGGGTCAGGGCGCCGAGCACGCCGTAAGCCGCGCATTCGGTGGCCGTGGCGTAACCGGCGATCAGCACCCAGACCACGAAAATAATCAACAGGCCGCAGGGAATCAAGTTGCCTGAGAGTCGGATTTTCTCCATCAACGTGGTTGGCGGATCGGCTGGGGGCACTTGGTCGGGATGCCGCAGACTCCACCAGGCGATGTAGCCGGAAAAAAGCAGCATCAGCATCAGCCCGGGGACAAAACCGGCTAAAAAGATTCGAATAATGGAAGCGTCGGCCGCTACGGCATAGACCACCATGGTGATCGACGGGGGAATCAGAATGCCCAGCGTACCGGCAGTGGCCAGAGCGCCAATGGCCAATTTTTCGTTGTAACCCCGCTTGATCAATTCGGGCAAAGCCACTTTGGAGATGGTGGCGCAGGTCGCCGCCGAAGAGCCCGAGACTGAACCAAAAATGCCACAACCCAGGATGGTGGTGTGCATCAATCGACCGGGGATGCGATTGAGCCAGGGGCGCAGGCCCTCGAACATGTCTTCGCTGAGCCGGGTGCGAAACAGGATTTCACCCATCCAGATGAACAGGGGCAGGGCTGCGAGTTCCCAGGAGGCATTGGACTCCCAGAAGGCTGAAAACAGATTGTGACCGGGTGAGGTGTTGGTAAAGAAAGCCTGGCCAACCCAGCCGCAGATCGCCAGCGTCATCGCGATCCAAACCCCACCCGCGAGCAGCACCATCATGACCAGCAGCAACAAGCCGCCAACGAGCAAAACGTCCATATTTTTTACTTGAATTATTAATGTTTTTGAAATTCACAACAGCTATGGATTTGAGCTTGTGTACGCCCCGGCGCATGAGGTAGCTGGCTCCGCGGCTGTCCCCCGCCCTTCGGGCTCCTCCTTAATGCCGCTGCGCCAGCCACCCCAAGCACCAGGTCAGCGAACATGGTTGAGGCACAACGGTCGAGCGCCCTCCATCTTGTCAGGATCGGGGCGGTGGCGTACTCGGCGCAGCGGCATAAAGGAGGAATCGGCGACCCTAGGTCGCCATGGGGGACAGTCGTGGAGCTGAGTGCGCCGCCGACCTGATTCCGCGCGATACCAGCTAGGCAAAACCGGAGGATATCGATGGTCATCATTTAGGAAAACGTCATTAAGAACTCAGATGTCCGAGGAAAAATCACCTTGAGCATGACGCGCTTCGATCGCAGTGACATAGCTGGGCTTGCTGCCGCCCAGCACCAACACCAGTTCATCGAGCACAGCGACCAGCAGGATCAAAGAGCCGAGCGCGAAGCTAGCCTGCGGTATCCAGATCGGAATGGCCAGCAGACCTTGCGTCTTTTCTTCATAGATCCAGCTCTCGTAGCAAAAGCGGTTGGCCCAGTAGGCCAGGTAGCTCACAGCCACCGTGCCCAGCAGCAACGAAGCGATTTCCATCAGGTGGCGCTGCCGCACGGACAAGGAGTCGAGCAACAAAGTGACTCGAACAAAATCGCCGTGCTTGAAGGCGTGGGCCATAGAGAAAAAAGAGGCCGCAGCGCAAAACCAGGCCACCACGTCGTTGACTGCGCCGGTTTTCACACCAAATTCACGCAGCACACTTTGCCCAATCATCAGAAGCAAGATCAGCAGAATGAACAGCGCGCCCAGGCCGCCAGAAACGGCGTAAAGCCGGTCTAAAAACTGGCGCATCAATTTATTTTTTGCTGAAATTGGCGATCAACTCGGCACCGTCAGCGCCAGCTTTCTTTTGCCAGTCGCTCAGCATGATGGAGCCCACCTGCTTGAGGTCGGTCATCAGCTTGGGCGTGGGTTTGACAATCTTCATCCCCTTGTCGGTCAAGGCCTTGAAGTACCAGTCATTTTTCTCCTGGCTGATTTTCCAACCCCGGATCTCCGCTTCGGCAGCAGCCTTGCTCAGGGCAGCTTGGGTCACTGCATCCAAGGCATCAAAAGACTTTTTATTGACGATTACCGCGTTTTTCGGTACCCAAGCCTGGGTGTCATGGAAGAATTTCAGACTCTCATAGGTCTTGGTGTCATAGCCGGTGGCGCCCGAGCTCATATAGCTGTTGATCACCCCGGTGGCCAAGGCTTGCGACAATTCTGCGGCCTGGATCGTCATCGGTTGTGCACCGACCAATTCAGCGATTTTTGCGGTGGCTGTGCTGTAGGCGCGCCACTTCAGTCCCCGCATCTCGGCCACCGAGCCCAACTCTTTGTTGGCGAAAATACCTTGCGGCGGCCACGCCACGGTGTAGAGCAACCTCATGCCCTGGGCTGCCAGCAGTTTGTCGATCATAGGTTTTTGGACGGCAGCGAGTTTTTTGGCCTCGGGGTAGCTGGTTGCCAGAAAGGGAACGCCATCGGCCCCATAAATCGGGTTTTCATTCTCGTAATTGACCAGCAGGATTTCGCCAATGGGCGCCTGACCACTTTGCACCGCACGCTTAATTTCGTTGGCCTTGAACAGCGAGGCATTGAGGTGCACTGTGATTTTGAGTTTTCCGTTGGTCGCCTTGTCCACGTCGCTGGCGAATTGCACCAGGTTCTCGCTTTGAAAACTGCTGGGAGCGTAAG
Organism: Burkholderiales bacterium; assembly: GCA_964202765.1. Lineage (GTDB taxonomy): Bacteria > Pseudomonadota > Gammaproteobacteria > Burkholderiales > Burkholderiaceae_C > CAXNKH01. The sequence continues at coordinate 2,864 of CAXNKH010000139.1, forward strand.
CCCCTGGCAAATCCCATTTGGTCTGGCCTTGGGCTGGCGCAACGAGGAGCAGGGCAGTGAGGCAAAGCGCAAGTTTGATTTTCATGGGATCTCCTGATGTGTGAGGTCGGCGCTGGGTTGGGTTCCGAAAGTCGGTTTAGGATAAGCCCAATTTGAATCTCTTGGACTGCGGAGTTACCCGCAGTCGAACCCGCATGCAAAACACATCACCGGTCAAGTCAGCAAGTATTGGCGACCAACGCTGGCAATTTTGGGTCGATCGGGGCGGCACGTTCACCGATATTGTGGGCCGACGGTCCGATGGCAGCCTGGTGACTTGCAAGTTGCTCAGTGAGCGGCCCGAGCAGTACCCAGATGCGGCGGTTGCAGGGATCAGGCAGTTGCTGGGCTTGAGACCAGATCAGGCCATCACGCCCGAGCGCGTGGCCTGCGTCAAGATGGGGACCACAGTGGCGACCAACGCGCTGCTCGAGCGCAAAGGTGAGCCGACTCTGTTGGTGACGACCCAGGGTTTTCGCGATGCGCTGCGAATTGCTTATCAAAATCGGCCTCGTCTCTTCGAGCGCCAAATTGTTTTACCCGAGTTGCTCTACAGCTCGGTGGTGCAGGCCGAGGAGCGGGTTGGCGCTAATGGCGAGTTGCTGCAGACGCTTGATATCGCTCAGCTGAAGCAGGATTTGCTTGCCCAGTACCAGCAGGGTCTGCGCAGTGTGGCCATTGTGTTCATGCATGGTTATCGCTATACGGCGCATGAACAGATGGCCAAGAAGCTGGCGCAGGAAATTGGTTTCACTCAGATCAGCACCTCGCATGAAACCAGCCCGATGATGAAGTTCGTCAGCCGCGGCGACACCACCGTGGTCGATGCGTATTTGTCACCGATTCTGCGGCGTTACGTTGACAGCGTCGCGTCTCAGATGCCTGGCGTCAAATTGTTTTTCATGCAGTCCTCGGGTGGCTTGACCGACGCGCTGGCCTTTCAGGGCAAGGATGCGATTCTGAGTGGGCCGGCCGGCGGCATTGTCGGCATGGCTCGCACGGCGGAGTTGGCCGGGCAGGACAGAGTGATCGGTTTCGACATGGGCGGCACCTCGACCGATGTCTCGCACTATGCCGGCGAGTTCGAGCGCGAGTTTGAAACCCAGGTGGCTGGTGTGCGCATGCGTGCGCCGATGATGAGCATCCACACGGTGGCCTCCGGTGGCGGATCGATTCTGGGTTTTGATGGAGCCCGATTTCGGGTCGGACCCCAGAGTGCTGGCGCCAACCCGGGACCGGCCAGTTACCGCCGGGGTGGACCGCTGACACTGACCGATGCCAATGTGTTGCTGGGCAAAATTCAGCCCCGCTATTTCCCCAAAGTGTTCGGTCCGCGCGGCGATGAAGCGCTTGACGCTGAGGTGGTGCAGCAGCGCTTTTCCGAATTGGCCGGACGCACCGGTCGCAGCGCTGAGTCCGTGGCCGAAGGCTTTATTCACATCGCGGTGCAACAGATGGCCAACGCCATCAAGAAGATCTCGGTAGCACGTGGCTACGACGTGACCCGCTACACCTTGCAATGTTTTGGCGGTGCTGGCGGTCAGCACGCCTGCCTGGTGGCCGATGCCCTGGGCATGAGTCGAATTCTGATTCATCCCTTGGCCGGTGTGCTAAGCGCCTACGGCATGGGGCTGGCCGACCAGAGCGTGATGCGCGAGCAGGCGGTTGAGCGCAAGCTCTCGGCTGAGGTTTTGCCCGAACTGGCGCTCAAGTTTGAAAGCCTGATCCAGGCGGCACAGGCTGAGTTGATCCGCCAGCAAGTCAGTGTTGACTCTATGCGCTCACAGCGCCGCCTGCACCTGCGTTACCAGGGCAGCGACTCGGCCCTGGTCCTGCCGTATCCGGCGACGGCTGATGGTCCAGCGCAGGGCGTGCTGGCTGCGATCACGGCCTCTTTCGAAGCGGCCTACCGTCAGCGTTTTGCTTTTTTGATGCAGGGGCGCGATCTGGTGGTCGAAGCGGTCTCGGTCGAGCTGGTGGTGGCAGGCGAAACACCAGCGGAGACCCGCCATGCGTTACAGCCACCGCGCGATTTACGCCAAGGTGAAATCCCGCACGACCAGGTGCGCATGTATGTCGAGAGTCAGTGGCTGCAGGCGGCTCTGGTGCAGCGCGAGTCGCTGCGGCCTGGAGATCAGATCGATGGCCCCGCCATCATTGCCGAGAACAATGCCACGACCGTGCTGGAGCCCGGTTGGCGCGCCAGTGTGACGGACCTGAACCACTTGTTGCTGGAGCGAAGGCAGCCGCGTTCCATCAAGTACGCCGCTGGCACCCGCGTAGATCCGGTCCTGTTAGAGGTTTTCAACAACCTCTTCATGAACA
>CAXNKH010000140.1:0-5191 GCA_964202765.1 Burkholderiales bacterium
TTTTGGCCTTGGGCCGCTACAACGGCTCACACGGCCAGATGGCGTATCCGCAAGCTGTTCTGTCAGCGCGCGACCAGTGGGAATGGGCTGGCCGTCAAGCGTCTTAGCGCTTAGTTTGAGCGCTGGTCAAGTACCTGCTTCAACTCGCCTGACTCGTACATTTCCATCATGATGTCGGAGCCGCCGACGAATTCGCCTTTGACATAGAGCTGGGGGATGGTGGGCCAGTTGCTGTATTCCTTGATGCCTTGGCGGATGCCATCGTCGTCGAGCACGTTGACCGTTTTGACGGTTTTAGTGTCGAGTCCGCAGGCCTTCAGAATCTGGATGGCGCGGCCGGAAAAACCGCACATCGGAAAACTGGCGTTGCCTTTCATAAACAGCAAAACCTCATTGGCTTTGACCAGATCGTCAATACGTTGTTGTGCGTCATTCATAGCAAGTCCTTAGGAAGGGGAGAGGCTCAAGGCTCAGTCCCGCAAGATTTCAAATTGGATTCAATGGGACGGATTATTTCACTTCACGCCATTGTCCTCCCGAACAGCGCTCGATTCCTGCCAAGTCTTTGTGGCTTTGAACCTGTGTGAAGCCAGTTTGGGCCAGCAAGGCACGCACGTTCTGGGCCTGGTCAAAGCCATGCTCAAGCAGCAACCAGCCACCGGGCAGCAAGCGTGCGGGTGCTTGCTCGATGATGGTTCTGATGTCTTTGAGCCCGTCCACCCCGGAGCTCAAGGCGAGCGCGGGCTCATGCCGCAAAGCCTGTAAGTGGGGGTCTTGTTCGGCAATATAGGGCGGATTGGAAACGATAAGAAAGTAGTGATCACTTACATCGGTAAGCCAGAAGCCTGATTGGAAATGGATTTCAAGCCCCAGTCGCTTGGCATTGAGGCTTGCCAGACCCAGCGCCTGCTGGCTGGCATCGACCGCGGTGATGCGCAAGTCGGGCCGGCGGTGTTTGAGGGCCAGGGCGATGGCGCCACTGCCGGTCCCCAGGTCGATGACTGAAATGCCTGGGCTGGGGTTGTCGGTCGGGTCCAGGTCCAAAGTGGGGGCGTTCAACAAATCCAGTGCCCAGTCCACCAGGGTCTCGGTGTCGGGTCGCGGGACCAAGACCCGGGGATCGACCATCAGACCCAGGCCATAGAACTCTTGGTGACCAGTCAAGTAGGCCATAGGCTCACCCGCGGCCCGACGCTGTAGCAGCGAGTTCCATTGCGCCAAGAGGGATGGGTTCAGCGCTTCGTTGTCGTGTGTCAGCAACCAGGCGCGATCGGTTGGCGCTCGACCCAGCAGGTGCAACAACAGCAGCTGACCATCCAGCCGTTCCAGCCCACAAGCCAGGGCAGCACTGAGGGCTTGGGCCAGCGACATCTTTAAGCGCCCCCACCCAACTCCAGAGCGGCGAGTTGCTGAGCGGCTTCGTAGGCTTGCAGCGCCTGGATCACGTCGACCAAGTCGCCCTCCATGATGCTCAGCAGTTTATACAGGGTGAGGTTGATTCGGTGATCGGTCAACCGTCCCTGTGGGAAGTTGTAGGTCCGGATCCGGTCACTGCGGTCGCCACTACCGATCAGGCTTTTGCGCTCGGCTGCGTCTTTGGCGGCGCGTTCAGAGCGGTCTTTTTCGTGGATGCGGGCTGTCAGTACTTTGAGCGCCTGAGCTTTGTTACTGTGCTGGCTTCGACCGTCCTGGCACTCAGCCACGATGCCGGTGGGCAGGTGGGTGATACGCACAGCCGAATCGGTCTTGTTGATGTGCTGACCGCCAGCACCGCTCGCGCGGTAAGTGTCAATGCGCAGGTCGGCCGGGTTGATCAGAATGGCTTGGGCCTCGTCCGGTTCAGCCAGTACGGCCACCGTGCACGCGCTGGTGTGAATGCGTCCCTGGGTTTCGGTGGCGGGAACGCGCTGGACCCGGTGTCCACCCGATTCGAATTTGAGGGCGCCGTAGACCTGGTCGCCCTCGACCCGCAGTACAACATCCTTGAAGCCCCCCAGCTCACTGGCGGATTCGCTAATGATTTCAGTTTTCCAACCCTGGCGTTCACAGTAGCGGGAGTACATGCGAAGCAAATCACCGGCAAACAATGCCGATTCGTCGCCGCCGGTGCCGGCTCGAATTTCCATAAAAGCGTTGCGTGCGTCGTCCGGGTCTTTGGGCAGAAGCATGCGCTGCAACTCGGCGTTCAATTGCCGCAGCTCGCTGTTCGCAGCCTCAACTTCTTCCTCGGCCATGGCCAACATCTCCGCATCACCGGAGGAAGTCGACTGCAACTCCAGTGCGGCCTTCAGGTCGGCTTCACGTTGTTGATAACGGGCCCAGCGGCTGGCCACGCTGGCGACTTCGCTGTGCTCGCGCGAGAGCGTTAAAAACTGCTCCATGTCCCGCATGATGTCCTGGCGCGAGAGCAAAAATTCCAACTCACCCAGGCGGTCGGCATAGCGATTGAGTTGTTGGCGTAGAAAGGGTTTCATAGACAGTCGAGTGGAGGACTTAAGTACAGACCAGTCCCAAATCGTCGTTATCCGGGTGCAAAGGTGTTCTGCGTACCCTGCGCCTGTCGCAGGGCTGGTGGGTTGTGACTGGCGTCACTAACGCTCTTTGCGCAGGAAAAAATGCTCGATGGCGCTGCTGGCGCGTTCCCGTGCGCTGGCGTCGCCCGTGTGCAGTTCTGCCAAAGCGCCGTGCAGCATTTTCTGGGTCAGTCCCTTTGACAGGACGTCGAGCACGGTATCGATATCCTCGCCTTTGGCGAGCAACTTGCGAGCCCGGGCCATTTCCGCAACTCGCCATTGATCAGCTTGGGCATTGAGTTGCTGGATCAAAGGAACCGTGCCGCGCTGATCCATCCAGTGCCTGAAGCTCTGGACGCCGGCGTCAATGATGGCGTCGGCCTGTGCCACCGCGGCTTGGCGGTTGGCTTGAGCGGTTTGAACCACGGTGGACAAATCGTCCACGGTATAGAGATAGACGTCTTGCAGCTGCTTAACCTCGGGCTCGATGTCGCGGGGGACTGCCAAATCCACCATCAGCATGGGTCGATGCTTGCGCAGTTTCAAGGCTCGCTCAACCGCCCCCAAACCAATCAGCGGCAGGGTGCTGGCAGTGCAACTCACCACGGCGTCAAATTCATGCAGACGGTCGGGCAAATCAGACAGTCGCATGACCTCAGCACCAAAGCGAGAGGCCAATTTCTCACCTCGGTCCATGGAACGGTTGGCAATCGATATGGCCAGAGGATTCTTGGCTGCAAAGTGGGTAGCAACCAGTTCGATCATTTCACCAGCACCGACGAACAGGACTCGGATTTGGCCCAGGTCCTCAAACAACTGGCCCGCCAAGCGGACCGTAGCGGCTGCCATGCTGATCGAGTGAGCGCCAATTTCGGTGGAACTGCGTACTTCCTTGGCCACGGCAAACGAGCGCTGGAACAGCTGATTGAGGGTGGTTCCCAGGGCGCCGGCTTCCTCGGCAGCGCGCACGGCATCTTTCATTTGACCCAGAATCTGGGGCTCGCCCAGCACCATCGAGTCCAGACCGCATGCGACCCGGAAGGCATGGCGGGCGGCCTCGTCTTCTTCCAGGGTGTAAGCATGAGAACGCAGGACCGAGGTTTCCACCCCACCGCTATAGGCCAACCAGTCTAGGGTGCCCTCCATCTCGGCTTGTTCACCGGCGCAATAAATCTCAGTTCGGTTGCAGGTCGAAATAATCGCAGCCTCGGGCTGACGCGACAAAGATCGGCGCAAAGCGTGCAAAGTGGGCTGGATTTGGTCGAGTGAAAACGCAAATCGACCGCGCAAATCGAGCGGCGCGGTGGTGTGATTAATGCCTAATGCCCATACTGCCATGGCCATGATTATAAAATTTGCCGGTGTCCCAGGTTTTATCTTTGGATTTAGCCTGTTTCTTGTGCCCTAATTTATTGTCTTTGCGGAACAGACCGTTAGCTCTGTCCTCAACCATTTAAGCCCAGCATGAACTTTTTAGACAGTTTGATTCATTTGTCGTGGTTCCTGTCGCCCGCCCTGACTCTGGCGCTGTTGTTGCCAATAGCAGGGAGATTCTGGCTTTCAAAAAATCCCACACCAAGGGCTTACCTGGCACAAGTTGCTGTTGTTTTTCTTGCCTGTTCCCTGGCACTAGTGACCAGCCTGTGGTGCTGGGGGATGGATGGGAAAATGGCGTCCTATGCGGCGTTGGTTCTGGTCGGCGCCAGCTGTCAGTGGCTAATTTCCGGCGGCTGGCGGCGCTGAGGATCGACTGGTCCTGGGGCACAAACAGATCAAGCCGGTCGGTGATGATGGCGTCAACGCCCAGCTCGAGCAGACGCTGGGCTTGTTTCTGATCGTTGATGGTGTAGCTCAGGCAGCGCAAGCCTGCATGGTGCGCAGGTTGCGGTAACATCCTGACTTAGCCCAGTAGTCTTGTTCTGGCTGAAACCCCAAATCCTAATGAACGCTCCAACCCCGCTTTATCACTTGAACACTGCGTTTAATTCCCAGACGCAGGCGCATGAGCGCATTCGAGAAATTCCCTACAACTACACCTCGTTTTCCGATCGTGAGATTGTGATTCGACTGCTCGGTGTGAGGGCCTGGGACTTGCTCTCTCATTTGCGCGATGAGCGCCGAACCGGGCGCTCAGCCCGCATGCTGTATGAGGTGCTGGGTGATATTTGGGTGGTGCAACGCAATCCTTATTTACAGGACGATTTACTGGACAACCCCAAACGGCGGCGTCTTTTGGTAGAAGCGCTGGACCACCGATTGAGAGAAATCGGCAAAAGACGAACGCCAGAGATCGATTTGGAGCGAGATGCACTGGTCGGTGAGTTGATGCAAGCTGCCGAACGGGCAGTGCAAGACTTTAACGTTTCTTTTGTTCAATTCGCTGAATTGCGGCGAAAAACCCAGAAACTTCTGAGCAAACTCACCGCCAAGGGCAACGTCAAATTCGACGGTCTGAGCCGTGTTTCCCATGTGACCGACGCCACCGATTGGCGCATCGAGTACCCCTTTGTTGTCTTGACACCAGACACCGAAGCCGAGATGGCGGGCCTGGTCCAGGCTTGCATTGAACTGGGTTTGACCATCATTCCGCGTGGTGGCGGTACCGGTTACACCGGCGGCGCCATTCCCTTGAGTTGGAAAAGTGCGGTGATCAACACCGAAAAGCTCGAAGCCATGAG
>CAXNKH010000141.1:0-5186 GCA_964202765.1 Burkholderiales bacterium
ACCCAGTACCTCTTCCGCGCGATGGGCTTTTGTTTGGACCAACGGGCTCAACGGTGGGAGAAGCTGGCTTTACGCTTGTTGACGAAGGCGTCCATGCCTTCCTTCTGGTCGGCCGTGGCGAACAGGGCATGGAACAGCCGGCGCTCGAACATGACGCCATCGCTGAGACCGCTCTCGAAAGCCCGATTCACCGACTCCTTGGCTGCCATCACGGCCAAGCGCCCGTAGTCACTGATCATCAAGGCGGCGCCTAAGGCTTCTTCCATTAGTTTGTCAAGCGCAACCAATCGACTGACCAGGCCGGCACGTTCGGCCTCCACCGCGTCCATCATGCGCCCGGTCAGTGCCAGGTCCATGGCCTTGGCTTTGCCTACGGCGCGGGGCAAGCGTTGGGTACCGCCGGCGCCCGGGATGATGCCGAGTTTGATTTCGGGCTGACCGAATTTTGCGTTGTCCGCCGCAATGATGAAGTCACACATCATCGCCAGTTCACAGCCACCGCCCAGGGCAAAACCACTGACGGCAGCGATCACGGGTTTGCGGATCGAACGGATGGTTTCCCAGTGGCTGGTGATGTAGTCGTTTTGATAGACATCGGCAAAGGAATAGCCGGCCATTGCACCAATGTCGGCACCCGCGGCGAAGGCTTTTTCATTGCCCGTGATGATCATGCAGCCAATGGCCGGATCGGCGTCAAAGGCTTTCAAGGCCCGGCCTAACTCGATCATTAATTCGGCGTTCAACGCATTGAGTTGTTTGGGACGATTCAGCGTCATGATGCCGACTTTTCCGGCCTCGGTACGCACGTCAATCAATTCGTAGTTCATCAAAAACTCCTGAAGGTTTGCTAGGTAGGGGCTAACCACTTTTGCAGCTGCGCAATGTCATGTTGTGTCAGGCGCCAGGTGGTCACGTCTTTGGGCAGAGTCAAGCTGAGCGTAAGCAAACGTTTGTCGCGTGCGACCAGGGCCCTGATTTTTTTGGCGCTGCCGACGTGCAGCATCAGATCGTCGAGTTGCTTGAGTCGCCAGCCGTTGTTGGAGCGGCCACTGCCCGAGTGCAGCGCCAGCCATTCGTCACCAGCGGCAAAGCCGGCTTGCTCGGCCGCACCACCACGCAACACTGTTTTGATCTGGATGCCGCTGCTCTCACTGACCCGCAGCCCCAACTGCTGAGCAATTTGGGACGGCTCTTCCAACACATCCACGCCGTGCCGGGTCAACAGGGCCTTGAGGGGCAGTTCGCGCGTGCTGTGAACCCAGTGCTTGATCTCGCTCGCCAGAGAGCGGCCGGCCAGTTCGCGCAACACGGTCAATAAATCATTCTGTCCCATGGGGCCGCCAGCGCAGCGTTGCCACAGCGCGACCATCACCTCATCCAGGTTGGTCTTTCCCTCGGCGCGCAAAGTTAAATCTAGGCACAGGGCCACCAGCGAGCCCTTGGTGTAGTAGCTCACAGTGGCATTGGCCGTGTTTTCGTCAGGTCGGTAGAACTTGACCCAGGCATCAAAGCTGGCCTGAGCAACCGACTGCAGCCGGCGCCCGGGGGTTTGCAGCATCTGGTTGATGCTCTTGTTGAGCAGTCGCAAATAATTTGCATCATCGATCAGGCCGGCGCGGCGCAACAACAAGTCGTCGTAGTAGCTGGTGAAGCCCTCAAAAAACCACAGCATTTCGGTGTAGTTTTCCCTCGCATAGTCGTAGCTGGAAAACTCAGTCGGGCGCAGCCGTTTGACGTTCCAGGTATGGAAATATTCATGGCTGATCAGTCCGAGCAAGGTGGTGTAGCCCTCAGGCTGCTTGGCGTTACTCGGGATCAGGCTGGTGCCGCTCTGGCGCGGCAGGTCCTTGCGTTGGCAGATCAGTGCGGTGGAATTACGGTGCTCCAGGCCACCGTAGCCTTCATCAACCGCGTTCAGCATGAACAGGTAATTGGCGAATGGTGGCTTCTGATGCAAGCGCGTCTGGCCAGGGCTGGCATGCCAGAAACGAATCGCGGTTTCGCAGATTTTCTGGCTATCGGCCAGCAGCTTCTCGCCATCAAATGAAGCGCTGGCACCGGCCACCACAAATTGGTGTGGTACGTCGCAGGCGACAAAACTACCGATCCAGAAATCGCCCAGTTCCACCGGACAATCGACCAGGGCGTCGTAATTCTCGGCGCAGTAAGTACCAAACCCTGTGCGTTTAATTTTCTTGGGCTGCAGGCCGGTGGCGACCTGCCAGTGGGTCACGGTCGGGTTGGTCAGGATGTCGAGTTCGTGCGGCTTGTGCTCCTGCCCCTGGACTTGAAGAAACAAGCTGGTTCCGTTAAAAAACCCGCGTTGACTGTCCAGCCACGCAGTGCGAACCGAGTTGTCAAAAGCATAAACCTGATAACACAGCGTGAGTGGGCTGCTTGGATTGCAGTCGATCAGCCATGTGCGTTTGTCGAGTTGCTGCAAAGCCAGATTCTGTCCGCTTTGCTGGGCCTTCAGGTCTTGCAGATTTTTCGAGAATTCGCGCACCAGGTAACTGCCCGGTATCCAAACCGGCAACACCACGTGTTGCTGCGCATCGGGCTGGCTGATGGTGAGCGTGACCTCAAACAGGTGGGCGTGCAAATTCTGCAATGTCACCCGGTAGTGGACGGGTGAACCAGACGCCGTGCCCCGGCTTGGGCTGCTGCGCCGTTTACTTGATGTCGTTGAGTTGTTTTTCAATTTGCTGGGTATTGATGGCGCCTGGTAACCGTGTTCCATCGGCAAAAAACAGGGTGGGGGTACCGGTGATTTTGTATTTTCGACCAAACTCTGAATTGCGGGTGATGGCCGAGGTGTCGCAGCTCAAGGTGGGCGGTGCAAGATTACGCAGCATCCAGTCTTGCCAGGTTTTGTTGCGGTCCTTGGCACACCAGATGTTCTTTGATTTTTCTACCGAATCGGGGCCCAGCACCGGATAGAGAAAGGTGTGAACAGTGATGTTGTTGATCGCTTCCAGATCTTTTTCGAAGCGTTTGCAATAACCGCAATTGGGGTCTTCGAAAACCACCAGTTTGCGCTTACCGTTGCCTCGCACCACCGTGAAAGCGTCTTTCAATGGCAGGCTGTCAAAGTTCACCATCGTCAGTTTCTCAACCCGCTCTTCGGTCAGGTTACGCTTTTGTTTGGTATCGATCAGACTGCCTTGAATCAGAAAATTGGCTTCGCTGTCGGTGTAGAAAATCTCATTGCCGTTGACCCTGATTTCATACAGACCCGCCATCCCGGTTTTATTGACTTCGTCAATTTTTTGCAGTTGCGGAATTCGCTCCACCAGGTTTTTTTTGATGACCGCTTCCTGAGCCAAGCTGCCAAGGCTGATTGTGAGCAGGACTGTCGGCCAGAATATTTTTCGAAATAGAGTGATCATCGATGACTTTCTTGGCGCTGCTCTGGGGGACTAGACTCTCAGATCCCCAGTGCTTGTCGCACCATCCATTGTTTGATTGCGGGGCTGTATTCGACCCCCCTCATGCCCCAGTTTCTCATGCTTTGCCAGCTGCCACCTTCTTTGGAAAATAACAGCTGTAAGCCATCAGTCACGGTTTGCATGGCAGCGACATCGGTTTTGCGGGAGCGCTCGTAGCGCCGCAGCAACTTTTCGTCACTCACGCTGCGCCAGTAATCGCGCTGTGCGATCAGCTTGGCCAATTCGGCGATGTCAGCCAGCCCCAGATTCAGGCCCTGACCGGCCAAGGGGTGGAGGTTGTGGGCTGCGTCTGCGGCCAGCACCCAGGCCTGGTTCTCATGTTTGCCGCTCCAGCGATTGGCGCAGGCTTTTTGCAGCGGCCAGGCCACGCGTTCACTGATCAGCTTGAGCGGTCCCAGACTGTGATGGCTGGCCACTTCAAGCGACTGACAAAAATCCTCAGGCGTGCTGTTGAGCAGTTGTTGCACCCTTTCGGTCTGGACCGACCAGACAACGGCAACGCTGTTGCCCTGGGGCCCGCCTAAGGGCAGGAACGCCAGAATCTCGCTTTGGCTAAACCATTGGCGCGCTATTTGAGCATGAGGATGTTGACAAACCAGGCGGGTAGCGATCGCCTGTTGCGGGTAGGGCGTGACGTCGAAGTCCGCCCCAAACTCGGCGCGCGTGCTGCTGGCTTTGCCTTCACACACCACGGTCAGGTCGGCCGGGGGCGTTGTTTCAAGCAACTCGATTTGGGGCTGGTAGGTCAGCGCCTGGTCGAGTTGGGTCAAGAGGGTGGGAACGTCAACGATCCAGGTCAGGGCCGGGTTGTGCTGCGGGTCGGCTTGGAAGTTGAGTTCGCCGCCCCGGTCGCCCAGAATCCGCATCTGCGTTACGTCAGTGGCTTGCTCGGGTGCGGGCCAACAGCGCAAGGATTCGAGCAGGGTTTTGGAATTTTGATTCAGGGCATAGGCTCGCACATCCGGCACTGCGGGGCTTGCAACAGGTGGCCCGACCAGGGCCACTTGCAAGCGTTCACGTGCCAGAAGCAGGGCCAGGGCTCGGCCCACCACGCCGTTGCCACGGATACAAACATCAAACCGACGAGTCATGGGAGGATTGTAGAAGGCGATGCAAAATAGCGCATTGTCAAACTGTTCGAAGGATACTGTGTGAACGAGTCTAGCCCAACCACCCGCGATGTAAACGCCACTGTTTCACGTCTGTTTGTTTACCCGGTGAAGTCTTGCGCTGGGCTCGAGGTGCGCGAAGCATTGTTGACACAATCCGGTCTGGATCTGGACCGGGCCTGGATGGTGGTCGATGCACAAGGCGTGTTTGTGACACAGCGCGAACAGCCCCGACTGGCTTTGGTCAAGCCCCAGCTCAAAACCCAAGATTTGGTGCTGCGGGCGCCGGGCATGATGGGGCTGCACCTGGCGATTGATGCTGTCGAGCAGCCCGTTCAGGTGCGGGTCTGGGACGATGGGGTCAGCGCCTTCGACATGGGCGATGTGGCGGCCCAGTGGTTCACTGACTTCCTGTCACTGTCGGATGCCGGCTTGCCGACTCCGGGTGCCGATAAATACCGGGTGGTCCGGTTTGATCCAGAACATCAGCGTTTGTCCGATCTGCAATGGACTTCTGGCATAGAGGCGGAAAACCAATTCAGCGATGGTTACCCCTTGCTGGTCTTGAGCGAAGCCTCGTTGCAAGGCTTGAACAGCCGTTTGCAAGCAGCCGGTCTGGTGACGGTCG
>CAXNKH010000142.1:0-5181 GCA_964202765.1 Burkholderiales bacterium
ACGCTGCCCGAAGTGAAAGAGGCGATGGCCAAGCAAAGTGTGGAGCCCGCTGGTGGCAAGCCCGAACGCTTCGGCAACCTGCTGCGCAGTGAAATCAAAACCTGGTCGCAAGTGGTCGCGCGCGGAAAAATTGTCGCTGAATAATGAATTGCAAACCAACGAAAAGAACACGATGAGCTTTTTTCAAGACCTGGTGATCGCGAATCGATTGTTGGCCGAGAACGGCATCATCGATGCCTACGGCCATATCAGTGTTCGTTGTCCGAACAACCCCGAGCGTTTCTGGATGGCGTGTTCGGTGCCACCCGAGCTGGCGACTGAGTCCGACATGATGGAGTTCGGCATGGACAGCCAGCCGATCGACGCCCAGGGCCGCCATCCGGTGAACGAACGCTTTATTCACGGCGAGGTTTATAAACAGCGGCCCGAAATCATGTCGGTGGTGCACAACCACTCGCCTTCGGTGATCCCGTTTTGCTGCAGCAATACGCTATTGCAACCGATCTTCCACATGTCGGCCTTCATCGGTCTGGGCATACCCAACTGGGAAATTCGCGAGGCCCTAGAGGGCAGCGACATGCTGGTGCGCGACAGCTATCTTGGTGCTTCGTTGGCCCGAAAACTGGGGCACCATCCGGCGGCTTTGATGCGCGGCCACGGCGCGGTGGTGGTCGGTGAAAGCCTGCAAGTAGCAATCGGTCGCAGCGTGTACCTGGAACAAAATGCCCGCATGCAGTTTCAAGCCACTTTGCTGGCCGGCCCTGCTGGCGCAGTGATCTTCATGGACGACAAGGAAGTCGCTGCCAATGTGGTGTGGCAGGATTACGGACGCTTCTGGAACCTGGTGCGCGCCAAAATGATCAAGAAGTTGGAACAGGAAGACAGCAGCACTTCCTGAGATCTCTGACCCCGATTAACTTGATGGACTAAAGGAACTACCTGATGAACACGACTGCCATTCTTTGTCTGCTGCTGGCTGGGCTGATGCCATTGCTGGCCACCGTCGCTGCCAAATGGGGTTTTAAACACTATGACAACCACAATCCGCGCCAGTGGTTGGCACAGCAAGAAGGCCCACGGTCCCGGGCCAATGCGGCGCAGGCCAATGCGTTCGAGGCCTTCCCCTTTTTCGCTGTGGGAGTGATTGTGGCCAGCCTGTCTCAAGTCGCTGATCAGCGAATCGAATTGCTGTCGGCCATTTTTGTCTTTGCGCGCTTGGCTTTCATCTATTGCTACATCACCGATCGCGCCAGTTGGCGTTCGGTGGTTTGGACTATGGCCATGGGGTGTTCAGTCGCTTTGTACGTGCTGGCGGTTTGAATTAATCTGCCCCCGCGCTCGCGTATCACACCAGCAGCGCCAGCACACAGCAGCGCACTATTCGCCCTTCACGCCGGCCTGCTTGGCCACGGCACTCCATTTGCCCAATTCGGCACGAATGAATTTATCGAATTCCTCGGGTGAACTGGTGGCCACGTCGGTGCCCAACTTGGTCATTTTTTCGCGCACGTCGGGCAGGCTCATGACTTGACGAATATCGGCGTTGATGCGTGCCACCAGGGCCTTCGGTGTGCGCCCAGGGGCCAGTACGCCGCCCCAGAGTGCGGCGGAAAACCCGGGAACGGCGGCCTCCGCCACGGTGGGTACGCGCGGCAGCAGGGCCGAGCGCTGGCTTCCGGTAAAGCTCAAGGCTTTGAGCTTGCCGGCCTCAACTTGCTGCAACCCCTGCGCCGGACTGCCGACGTTCAAATCCACCACGCCCGAAATGGCATCGAGCATGGCCGGGGCACCCCCGACATAGGGCACATGAATCATCTTCACGCCCACCGCAGTGTTCAGCAGTTCTTGTTGCAAGTGGTGGACCGAGCCGTCGCCTGGTGTGGAATAGGTGATGACGCCAGGCTTGGTTTTGGCCAGCGCGATCAACTCGGGCAGGGTGTTGGCGGCAAATTTTGGGTTGGCCAGCAAGATCAAAGGCGAGCTGCCGACCTGCGAGATGGGCGCGAAATCAGCCAAGGGATCGAACGGCAGCTTGGGCCGCACGGCCGCGATCACGACATGGTTGGTGAGGATGAGCAACAGGGTGTGGCCATCCGGGTTGGCCTTGGCCACCAGATCGGCCGCAATCGTGCCGGAGGCGCCAGGCCGGTTGTCCACCAGCACCGGCTGATTCCACAACGCCGGCAATTTGTCCGCCAGCGTGCGCGCCATGATGTCGGCCAAGCCACCGGGCGGGAAACCCACTACCAGACGCACCGGTTTGGTGGGGAAATCTTGGGCCGATGCGCTGGCCAGCAGCAGGCCCGAGAGCAAGCCCAGAAGCAACTTGTGAATTGAAACTTTCATGCCGTCTCCTCATGTTGTAGCAACCATCTTAAGCCGCCCACAGTTCAGTCCCCTCGCAACGGCAGGCTATCGTTCAAACTGCTTTTGACCTCGATGAAGTAAGGCCTGCTGGCCGCCAGGCCGCGCGCCAGTGCCGCGGCCACTTGGCTCTCGGCGCTGACACGTTCGCAGGTCAGGCCGAAGCCCTGGGCGATTTGCAGAAAATCCGGGTTGAACAGGCTGGTGCCGACCGGGGCGCGACCGGGGTAGGCGCGCTCTTGGTGAATCCGGATCGAGCCGTAGCTGCTGTTGTTCGATAAGATGAAAAGAATCGGCAAATTTCGTTCCACCGCGGCGATCATCTCGTTACCCGTCATCATGAAGCCGCCATCACCGACCAAGCAAACCACCCGGCGATTCGGCAGCCGAAGTTGGCAGGCGATAGCCGCCGGTGTGCCGTAACCCATGGCACCGGAGAGCGGGGCCATCAGCCTTTGCTCACCGTCAAAACCAAAACTGCGGTAAACCGGAGCGGCAAAAGTACCGGCGTCCAGGCACAGCACGGCATCGCTTGGCGCTTGTCGTGCCAGCTCGCGCACCACCTTGCCAAACACAACGCCGTCGGCTGCATCACGCTGGGTCCATTGGGCAATTTTTTCGTGAATCGCTCGCAGTTCCTGGCCCCATTGAATCCTTTCATGCGAGGCCTGGCTTGGCGCTGCTGCCATCAGGTCCTGCACCAGCGTCACCGGGTCGCAAGTCAGTCCCAGGGTTGGCGCAAAGTGCAGTCCGACCATACGCTCGTCGGGGTAGCAGTGAACCAGGGTTTGGGCCGGCTGGGGTAACTGTGGAAAGCTGTAACCCTGGCTGGTGATGTCGTCGAGCCGAGTCCCTAGCGCCAAAATCAGGTCGCTGCGTGCAAAAACCTGCATCTGATGGGCCGGGTTGGATAGACCGAGGTCGCCAACAAACAACGGATGGGAATTCGGAAACAGGTCGTGCCGGCGAAACGACACCGCCACTGGAATCTGCCAGGCGCTGGCAAACGCCAGCAAAGCCGCGCGCCCCTGCGGCTGGTCGAACGCACCGCCGGCAATGATCATGGGCCGCTGCGCTTGGCTTAGCAGGGCTTTGAGTTCGGCCAAGACGGGGGCGGCTGCCGTGGTCTTGGCGTGGGGCAAAGCCCGCCAGCGCGGCCGCTCGCAGACCTGCTGCTGCAAGTCCTCCGGAATCACCAGCACCACCGGCCCGGGCGTACCCGAGGTCGCCATCCGGATCGCTTTGAACGCCATCTCGCCGAGCTGCGCTGGGTCGGTCGCCTCGGCCACCCATTTGGCGATGGAGCCGAACATTTTTTGGTAATCGATTTCCTGGAATGCCTCTTTACGCAGGTCTTTTTTCGGGACTTGACCGACGATCAGAATCAAGGGGATGGCGTCTTGTTGAGCCGTATGAACGGCGATGGTGGCGTTCGATGCGCCGGGACCGCGGCTCACCATCAGCATACCGGGGCGCCGGGTTAAACGGCCATCGGCGCAGGCCATGAATCCGGCGCCGGACTCATGGCGACAGGTCACGACATCAATGGCCGGGAAGTCGGCCAGCGCATCGAGCAGGCCGATATAGCTTTCACCCGGGACTTGGAAAATCCGGTCGATTCCGTTGGTCTCGAATACGGACAGCAGGGCGTGCGATGAGGTGTTCAATGGGGCGTTTGGGCTGGTTAAGGATGGGGCTTTTATAGCAGTTCTTGCCCGCACTGGGGTTTGTGCGGATGGTTTTGAAAAACGATGTGTCCCACAGTGGACCCTGAAGGAAAAAACCATGAAACAAAGCAATCTATTGAAATCTGTGGCGCTTGGCGCTGCGCTGGCTCTTGGGCTCGCTATGGCGCCTGCAGTAGCCCAGAATTACCCCACCCGCTCTATCAAAATCGTGGTGCCGGCGACCCCGGGCGGCGCCATCGACCTGATCGCTCGCTCGCTGGCCGAAAAAATGACGCTCTCGCTGGGTCAGCCGGTCCTGGTTGAGAACAAGCCGGGGGCGTCCAACAACCTGGGAACCGATTTCGTTGCCAAGAGCGCGGCCGACGGCTACACCCTGGTGATCGTCGCCTCCAGCCATGCGACCAACAAACACCTGTTCAAGGCTCTGCCGTTTGACCCGGTGAAGGATTTCGTGCCGGTGGCCTACACCCATGTGGTGCCCTTGTTGCTGGCAGTTCACCCCGGTGTTCCGGCCAAGAACGTGACCGAGTTGGTGAGCTGGATCAAGGCCAACCCGAACCAGGCCAGTTACGCCTCCAGCGGCCCAGGCAGCTCGCTGCACATGGCCGCCGAGTTGTTCATGAGCATGAGCAAAACCAAGATGCAGCACATTCCCTACAAAGGCAGCTCGGCGGCGCACCCGGACTTGCTGGGCGGTCGTACCTCCATGATTTTTGACACGGTGACGGCGATTCGCGCCCACGTCAAGGCTGGTAGCGTGCGAGGCTTGGCAGTCACCACCGCCAACCGCTCCAGTGCCTTTCCCGAGATGCAGACGGTTGCAGAGTCAGCCGGTTTCACTGGCTACGATGCCAGCACCTGGGGCGGCATTCTGGCCCCAGCCGGAACGCCCAAACAAGTGGTGGCAAAGCTCAATGCGGCGATCAACGATGCGCTGAAAATGGACGACGTTAAAACCCGTTTGATTGGCGCAGGGATCGAGATTCAAAGCGGAACGCCCGAGCATTTCGCCAAAGTGATCCAAACCGAAATCGACAAATGGGGCCGTATTGTCAAAGAAGCGGGGATCCAGCCTGAATAAGTTAACGCCCCAGGCCGCGCAGCAAGGGCAGTAGCACATCACACATCG
>CAXNKH010000143.1:0-5178 GCA_964202765.1 Burkholderiales bacterium
ATTTGCGCACCCGACTCAATGGCGTCGAAGTCCAGCACAGCCGAACCGACGACCTGATTTTCGATATCCCCTACATCATCAGCTACCTCTCGGCCATGACGCCCCTGGCCCCGGGCGACGTGATTGCCACCGGAACCCCCGAAGGTGTGGGCTTTGCCCGCAACCCACCGCTATGGATGAAGCCCGGCGACACGCTGGAAGTCGAGATCTCCAGGATCGGACTGTTGCGCAACACGGTCGTGGCAGAATGAATTTCGTCAGTCACAAATTTTTAAACTGTTGGGGACAGGGCTAAAGATCTGTCCCACAAAAACTCATGCTTGTCGAACGCATTTGGACCGCTAACGCCTACCGCAATTTCAACTACCTGGTGGCCTGCCCGGAAACGGGCGAGGCCTTGGCGATTGATCCGCTGGACCATGAGAAAACCCTGGCCACGGCCAAGGCCAAAGGCTGGCAAATCACCCAAGTGCTCAACACCCATGAGCACCACGACCACACCGGCGGCAACGCCCAGGTGATGGCCGCCACCGGCGCCAAGCTGATCGCCCACCACAAAGCAGGTGGAAAAATCGCAGGAATGAACCGAGGCGTGCAGGCTGGAGACGTGATCAAGGTCGGTAAGACCGTGGAGCTGGAGTGTCTGGACACGCCTGGCCATACGATGTGCCACATCTGCCTGCGCTCCCACACTGAGCAACCCGCGCTGTTCTCGGGCGACACGCTGTTCAACGCCGGTGCCGGCAATGTGCACAACGGCGGCGACGTCAACGCGCTGTACGCCACCTTTGTCGAGCAACTGGCCCGCCTGCCCGACAACACCTTGGTCTATCCCGGCCACGACTACATCGAGAACAACCTCAAGTTCACACTCGACCGAGAGCCCAGCAACGCCGCCGCACAAGTCCTTCTGCCGAGCGTGAGCGGTCACAACCCGGCCAGCTCCATCGTCACCACGTTGGCGCAGGAAAAAGAGTTCAACAGCTTTATGCGCTTGAGCAATCCCGCCCTGATCGCCCAGCTGCGCGAGCGCTTCCCCGAGCTGCCACAGCAGTCCGACGCCAAGACCGTGTTCACCAAGTTGCGAGAGTTGCGCAATAGCTGGTGACGTGCGCTACCATGCTGGCTGCGTGAACTTGTCCGCCTTAACCCTCAGGAGTCTTTCTGATGAACTTGTCAACTCGATCCATGGCTGCGGCAGGGAAGTTGAGATTCAAGGGCTCTTCACGTCGGCTTTGTCGGCAAGACCGAGGCCGAGGTGAATGCTTTCTACGTTACAGCCATCGCGGCGGGGGGCTCGGACAATGGCCCGCCCAGCACTCGCATGCACTACGACCCACGCTACTACGCGGCCAACATTCTCGACCCCGATGGTTACAGCATTGAGGTGGTCTACAAGAGCTGGCAGCACCCTACGCCTTGACAACCGACATCCCATTGCTGACCGTTAGACGGCCAATGTCAATGACGGCTATTGAACGACCCGTTCGGTGACCCTTTAGCTTGGACATGTCAGTGCCAACAGGCAAGAAAATGCACCCTCATCCAAATGGCTAGACACCGCATCGAAGCCCGGAACCGCGCCAACATTGGGGATTCGGGCAAAAAAATCCCAACCGGAGAATTGGCTGGTATTTTTAGCTGGTGGGCCGTGTAGGACTTGAACCTACGACCAAAGGATTATGAGTCCTCTGCTCTAACCAACTGAGCTAACGGCCCAACGCAGCGCAGATTGTAAAGGTCACCCGGCTGAATGCAGTTGGGTATGATTCATCCACCAGTATTCAAACAATTGGAGACGATGGATGGGCACCCAAGACAAAGGACGGAACCAAATCGATCAGCCAGTGCTGGACAGCCCTTTGCCCTATGGGCCGCCTTTGAGCTTACAACAGGCCAAGAACATCATGCAAGCGGCTGAGGCCAAAGCAGCGATTCATAAATGGCCCGTCTGCATCGTCATTGCGGACTCGAGTGGTGACATTGTTCTTGCGCTCAAGTGCGATCAAACCCAACACTCCAGTATGGCCATTGCCACGGGCAAGGCTCTCACCGCAGTGAATTTCCGACGTCCGACAAAAATGTTTCAAGACGGTATCACTGCGGGCGGCGAGGGCCTGCGTTTTTTAGCGGTGCCCGGTGTCACGCCACTGGAAGGGGGTTTTCCTTTGGTGCTGGATGGACACGTCGTCGGAGGCATCGGTGTCTCGGGCGTTCTCTCGAATCAGGATTCTCAGGTCGCACGAGCAGGAATGTCTGCGCTGAATTGAAACGAATTACACCCCACCCAAAAATCAACCGAAGGAATACGCCTATGTTTACGCCATTTTCGAAACTCTTGACCATTGCCCTCTTAGCTGTCGGCAGTCATTGGGGGGTCCAATCCCAGGACAAATTCCCAAGCAAACAGGTACGCATCGTTGTGCCTTTTACTGCCGGCAGCCAAGTCGATCTGGTTGCGCGTGAAATTGGTCGCAGACTGCAAAACAGTTCGGGACAAACCGTGATCATTGACAACCGACCTGGGGCCGGTGGCACCGTGGGCAGTCGTGCTGTGGCAACCGCCGATGCCGACGGCCATACCTTGCTGTTCACTTCGGCCTCTCACGCCATCAATCCGACCTTGTATAAAAAGCTGCCCTACGACACCTTGCGTGACTTCGTCGGCGTAACCTTCGGAACCAGTGTCCCCAACGTGCTGGTGGTAGCGCCCTCGCTTGGGGTCAAATCAGTCCCAGAGTTGTTGTCGCTGGTGCGCTCCAAACCCGGACAGCTGAACTTTGCTTCAGCCGGCGTCGGTAGCGGAACCCACTTCAACGGCGAAATGTTCAAGGCCATGGCCAAGCTCGATATCATGCACATCCCCTACAAAGGCACGGGTGAGGCACTGGTTGACACGACAGCTGGCCGCTCAGCACTTTACTGGTCGCCACTGGGTCTGACCCTGCCCTTCATCAAGGACGGTAAGCTGATTCCATTGGCGGTGAGCACCGCACAACGCGCCTCCCTGATGCCCGATGTGCCCGTGGTGTCCGAATTTGTGCCGGGGGTTGTGTACGACCACTGGTACGGGCTGCTCGCCCCTGGGAAAACACCCGCTGCAGTGGTTGAACAGATTTCCAACGAAGTCGGCCGCATCCTTCGCATGCCCGAAGTGATCAAGTCCTTGGCCGACCAGGGAGTCACGCCAGGACCAAGCACGCCAGCCGATTTCAATAAATTCATTGCTGCTGAAATCGAGCGCTTGGGTCAGGTGGTCAAAACCGCCGGTATTCTTCTGGAGTAGAGGCTCGCCCATCTTTTGCTGCCGGCCCTACGCAGGGCCGGACCAGCGCCTATTTGTGGTGGCTCAGTGCGTTGCTGACCAGTTTGGAGGTGATGTCCACGATCTGGATCATGCGGTCGTAGGGCATCCGGGTTGGGCCTATCACGCCCAGGGTGCCCACCACCTGCCCATCCACCTCGTAAGGCGCACTGACGACCGACAGTTCCTCAAACGGGACGACCTGGCTTTCGCCGCCGATGTAGATCCGCACCCCTTCGGCCCGCCCTGTCACATCGAGCAGCCGCATGAGCTGCGCTTTTTCTTCGAACAACTCGAAGGCCCGGCGTAAGTGGCTCATGTCGCTGGAAAAATCGCTCACCGCCAGCAGATTGCGTTCGCCCGAAATCACGACTTCATCCCGGGCTTCAGACATGACATCTGAGCTGGCGTTGACTGCGGCCTGCATCAAGGCTGCAATTTCTGAACGAAGCGATTCAACTTCGTTTTGTAGACGCTCCCGCACCTGCTCAATGGCCAAGCCAACATAGTTGGCGTTGAGGTAATTGGCCCCCTCAACCAGCTGAGTCTGCGAGTAATCTGACTCCGTAAAAATCACCCGGTTTTGAACATCGCCATCAGGCGATACGAGGATGACCAACACCCGTTTTTTTGACAAACGCAGGAATTCGATATGGTGAAAAACCGAGCTACGGCGCGGCGCAATCACCACGCCGACAAACTGCGACAGGTTGGAGAGCAAGTTGGCCGCATTGGCGATGACTTTTTGGGGTTGATCTGCCGCCAACTTGTGGGATGAGAATTGCCCGCGCTGCACGGTCAGCATGGTGTCCACAAACAATCGGTAGCCCCTGGCCGTTGGAATTCGCCCAGCAGAGGTATGCGGACTGGCGATCAGGCCGAGTTCCTCCAGATCAGACATCACGTTGCGGATGGTGGCAGGCGAAAGCTCCAAGCCTGAGGCCCGCGACAAAGTACGCGATCCCACCGGCTGGCCGTCGGCAATATAGCGTTCAACCAGGGCTTTCAACAACAACTTGGCACGATCATCGAGCATGGCTTCATTTTAGTGATGTAATTTGACTATGAAATCAAAATTTCGCTACATTGCTCTGATTGGCAAATACCAGACCGGCGGGGCCGATCCCAGTTTGACCTCGGCGCGCGCTGGCCTGGAGAGTATTGCCTTTTTCCTAAAACAAAAGGGCTGCACCGTGTCGCTGGAAAAAGACACGGCTATCAACAGCGGGATCACCGCTTATCCGGCGCTCGATGTTGCAGCGATCGGGGCCCAGTCTGACTTGGGCCTGGTGCTCGGTGGTGACGGCACCATGCTGGGCATTGGACGACAGCTGGCTCCTTATGACGTTCCCCTGATCGGCATCAACCAGGGACGTCTGGGCTTCATCACCGATCTGGCGTTGGATGATTTCCAGACCAGTCTGGCCCCCATGCTCGAAGGCAACTTCGAAACCGACCACCGCAGCCTGATGCACGCCAGGGTCTTTCGCAATGACCATTGCGTGTTCGATGCCTTGGCCATGAACGACGTGGTCATCAACCGCGGCGCCACCACTGGCATGGTCGAGCTGCGGGTTGAAGTAGATGGTCATTTTGTGGCAAACCAACGCGCCGATGGCTTGATCATCGCCACATCGACCGGCTCGACCGCTTACGCACTGTCCGCCGGCGGGCCTTTACTTCACCCCAGCGTTGCCGGCTTGGTGATGGTTCCGATTGCACCCCATACCCTGTCGAACCGGCCCGTGGTCATTTCCGAATCATCCGAAATCGTGATCAGCATTGTTGCCGGCCGGGAGGTGAGCGCCAATTTCGACATGCACTCGCTGGCCTCGTTGCAACTGGGAGACCGCGTCGTGGTGACCCGATCCAAG
>CAXNKH010000144.1:0-5155 GCA_964202765.1 Burkholderiales bacterium
AGTTGGAACGCACCGACAAACAAGGCCGCCAGGGTGATGCCAATGTTCAACCCCTGGGCCGAAGCGGGAATGAAATCGGTCCCCTCCACTGAGAAATAGCGCCTTGGCACACCCAAAAACCCCAGGTAGTGCATCGGCAGATAAATCGCGTAGGTCCCCAGGAAAGTGGTCCAGAAATGGATCTTGCCCATGCCCTCGTGCATCATGCGCCCGGTGATCTTGGGGTACCAGTGGTAGATCGATCCGAGCACCACCATGACTGGCGCCACCGCCATCACCATGTGGAAATGTGCCACCACAAACATGGTGTCCGACAGCGGCACGCTGACGCTAACATTGCCCAGGAACAAGCCGGTCAAGCCGCCGTGCAAAAAGGCAAAGATAAAGCCAATGGCGAACAGCATGGGTACGGTGAGATGGATACTGCCCTGCCACAGCGTCAGCACCCAGTTATAGACCTTCAAGGCGGTGGGAATGGCGATGATCAAGGTGGTGGTGGCAAAGAAGAATCCGAAATAAGGATTCATGCCGCTGACATACATGTGGTGAGCCCAAACAAAGAAACTCAAGACCCCAATGGCAACGATGGCCCAGACCATCATGCGGTAACCAAAAATGTTCTTTCTGGCGTGGACACTGAGCAGGTCAGAGACGATGCCAAAAGCTGGCAAGGCCACGATATAGACCTCCGGGTGGCCAAAAAACCAGAACAAATGCTGGAACAACAAGGGACTGCCACCGGTGTAACTGGCTTGCTGCCCCATCGACACCAGTGCTGGCATGAAGAAGCTGGTGCCCAAGAGCAAGTCAAACAGCATCATCACCGCGCTGACAAACAGCGCCGGAAAGGCCAGCAGCGCCAAAATCGTGGCGGTGAAGATGCCCCAAATGGTCAAAGGCATGCGCATGAGGGTCATGCCCCGGGTCCGGGCCTGCAAAATCGTGACCACGTAGTTCAAGCCACCCATGGTGAAGCCAATGATGAAGCAGGCCAGGGAGACCAGCATCAGAATAATGCCCCAAGTCGCCCCCGGCGTTCCCTTCAGAATCGCCTGCGGTGGATACAGGGTCCAGCCCGACCCAGTGGGACCTCCCGGCACAAAAAAGCTGGCCACCAGCAGCAACACCGCGAGCAGATAAATCCAGTAACTCAACATATTGAGGTAGGGGAAGACCATGTCCCGCGCCCCCACCATCAAGGGGATCAGGTAGTTGCCAAAGCCGCCCAGAAACAAGGCGGTCAGCAGATAGACCACCATGATCATGCCGTGCATGGTGACGGACTGCAGGTAATTGCTGGGGTCGATGAAAGAGAAGGAGTTGGGGTAAGCCAGTTGCAGCCGCATCATCCACGACAGTACCAGGGCGACTAGACCGATGGCAATGGCGGTGATCGCGTATTGGATCGCGATGACCTTGGCATCCTGACTCCAGATGTACTTGCCCAGAAAGGTTTTGGGATGGTAGAGCTCCATCTCTCCAATTTCTGCTGGTCCGACATCTGCGGACTCATCGTGTGTCACGTATTGCATCAGGCTATTCCTTCTTAGATTCGTCTAGCGGTTCATCTGGCTGTTCAGTCAGGCCGGTTCAGGGCAGCAGATTGATGTAGGCCACCAGGTCGTTGATGGCCTGGTCGTCTTTCAATATGGAAGCCATCAAAACCATTTGTGGCCCATATTCATCGTTGGCATGGGCACCGCGAGTGCCTTGTTTGAAGTTTCTCAGCTGAGTCGCCAAATACCAGTCGCTCATGCCCTTGAGTTTGGGCGCATTCATCAGTCGCACGCCTTGACCGGTGGGGCCGTGGCAGACCGCGCAGGTGGAGTCAAACAGCGACTTGCCCTTGCTGGCGCTGCCCTTGACCGTGGCCGGTGCCGCCGTGTCGGGCAGCGACATGATGTAAGCACTGACATTGGCAATTGCCGTTTCATCGGCCAGCATGCCGGCCATCGGCGCCATCATCTTGCCGTACACATCCTTGTCGTTGCTGCCGCGGATGCCTTGCTTGAAATAAGTCAACTGGCGCTGCAGATACCAGTCGCCCTGGCCGGTTAACTTCGGCGCATTGAGCAAGGCATTGCCTTCGGCCTGGGCCCCGTGACAAGCGGCGCAAGTGGCATACAAGGGCTTTCCAAGGGCCACATCGCCGCTGGCTTTGGACAAGCTGTCAGCGTAAGTTTTCTGCTGGCCCAACCAGGCCCGGTAAGCCGCTTCTTCTTCCACCACAATTTTCCCGCGCATCGCAAAATGACCGACACCGCACAATTCATTGCACAGCAGATCGAACGTGCCGGCTCGGGTGGGAGTCAACCAGATATAGGTCATCATGCCCGGCACCAAGTCCATCTTGGCTCGAAACTGCGGGACGGTAAAGTTATGCAGAACGTCGATGGAGCGCAGCAAGATCTTGACCGGTTTGCCTATCTGAAGATGAAGTTCCTGGCTGGCGACCAAGATATCGTCGCGTCCGTTGGGGTCCTCCTTATCCATGCCATAGGAATTTGCGTCGTTGATGTGCTTGGTGTTGACGATGCCGAGTTTTCCGTCTTTGCCCGGCAACCGGTATTGCCAGTGCCATTGCTGGCCCATGGCCTCAACCACCACCGCATCAGACGGCACGGTGACAAAATTTCCCCAAATAATCAAGCCCGGGGCCAACATCGCGGCGACCCCCACGGTGGTGATGCTGATCAACCACACCTCCAGCTTCTTGTTTTCAGGCTGGTAAGCGGCACGAACACCGGGCTTGGCCCGAAATTTCACGATGCAGTAAGCCACGAACAAGTTGATGGCCACGAAAGCCAGGCCAGTGATCCAGAAAGTGAGTTCAATCGTGTCATCCATGCCCTTCCAGTTGGAAGCGATGGGGGTGAAATACCAGGGACTGAAGTAATGGAAGACGAGGGAACCAAGGACCAATAACACCAACACAATAGCAATAGTCATACCTGCAGTCTCTCCAAGTTCCAACGTTGCTGAGGGAATTACAAAAAACGACTTGGGCTCTAACAGCCGCAAGCAGGCACCCTCTGCGGGAAATATTACCCTGTAGCAAAGTAGTGGCTATTGGTGTTTACCATGAGACAGTCTCCAATGAGACCCGCAGGCTATCGCCCGCCATAGCTTGTCAGCACGCGACAATAGACCGATGTTTCATATTGTTCTGGTCGAACCCGAAATCCCGCCGAACACTGGCAACGTCATCCGGCTGGCAGCCAACACCGGCTGTACCCTGCACCTGATCGAACCCCTGGGTTTCTCCATGAACGACAAGCACATGCGTCGTGCCGGGTTGGACTATCACGAGTACACCGACGTGCGAAGCCATGCCAATTGGGCCCAGTTCCTGGCCACTGAGCAACCCCGCCTGGAACGCCTGTTTGCCCTGAGCACACGCGGCACCCGCCGGGTCCACGAAGCTCAGTTCGAACCCGGTGACTGGCTGGTGTTTGGCTCAGAAACCAGGGGCTTGTCGCAAACGCTGCGGGAAACCATTGACCCGCTCCATACCCTTATTTTGCCGATGCGAAGTGGTCAGCGCAGTCTGAACTTGTCGAATGCGGTGGCGGTAACGGTGTTTGAAGCCTGGCGCCAAAACGGCTTTGCCGAGACGCCTGTTTAGTGGCAACTTGCGACAGCTCTGAAAAAGAATGGGGGCTCAGGGGTAGCGCCGAACCAGGAATTCGGCCACACACACCAGTTTGCTTGCACCCTCCTGCTCAACCTTGATTTCCCAGGTCAGTTGCACCCCTTGCTGATCCAGATCTTGGCTGGCCAGCAGCTTCAGATGCGCCCGCAAACGGCTACCGACCGGCACCGGTGAGGTGAAGCGCACTTTGTTGAGCCCGTAATTCACGCCCAAGCGGGACTCCACGATAGTCAGTGCCGAATCGAAGAAACTGGGCAACAGAGACAGCGTCAGAAAACCATGGGCAATCGGTGCGCCAAACGGCCCCGCCTGCGCCCGCTCTACATCCACATGAATCCACTGGTGATCCCCGGTGGCCTGGGCAAACTGATTGATTTGTTGCTGACTGATGGTCAGCCAGTCGCTGCTGGCGACGTCCTGGCCGACACAGGACGCCAACTCTTGCAGGGTTTGAAATATTCTCATAGCTACACTGTAATCCCTGCGCGATAATGTCCACCCTTCCCCCTCTTAAACTGCCTCTACTCAAGCACTACTTATGTCCAATTTCATTCAATTCCTCAAAGCCGGTGATGCATCTCCTCGTCTGGGCGTGGTACGCGGCCAGCACGTCATCGACCTGACCGACGCAGCGCCCACCCTGCCGCGCGAACTCAGCGCCCTGTTCGCTGACAACCAAGCTGGCCTGAAACAAGCCACCGCGGTTGCAGCCGCCGCACCCGAGGGCAACGACCTGGCCTTGAACGCCGTGCGCTTGCTGCCCCCCATCATGCGTCCCTCGAAAATTGTCTGCCTGGGCCTGAACTACGCCGACCACGCTGCCGAGGGTGGCCATGCCCGTCCTGATTACCCCAGTTTTTTCATGCGCGGAGCCAGCTCGCTGATTGCCCACAATGCACCGTTGATTCGTCCCAAAGCCTCAACCAAGCTTGATTTTGAGGCCGAAGTGGCTGTGATCATTGGCCAGACCTGCCGCCACCTCACCGCCGACAACGCCCTGGACGCGGTGGCTGGTTACGCTTGCTTCAATGACGGCTCATTGCGTGATTACCAGAGAAAAACCAACCAGTGGACGATCGGCAAAAACTTCGACGGAACGGGCGCTTTCGGCCCCTGGTTTGTCCCGGCCGCCGATCTGCCAGCTGGCGCGGTAGGCCTGAAAATCGAGTCACGTCTGAACGGCAAAGTCATGCAAAGCAGCAACACGTCCAATATGCTGTTCCCGGTGGCTGAGACCCTGTGCCTGATCACCGAGGCCATGACGCTGGAACCCGGCGACGTGATCATCATGGGAACACCCGCTGGTGTCGGTTATGCCCGTACACCACCGGTCTGGATGCAGCCCGGCGACCGAATCGAAATCGAGATCGAAGGCATGGGCATCCTGGGCAATACCATCGCTGACGAAGTCTGAGCCCCCGGGTTCCGCCGCGTATCAGCGGAACCCGTCCCACAGCAGCTTGCTGCCGGTGACGAACATTCCCAGATAGACCAGCCGGTAAA
>CAXNKH010000145.1:0-5125 GCA_964202765.1 Burkholderiales bacterium
CGGCTTAGGCATATTGGATCGGGAGCCGAACGCAGACCACAAATTCACCTTCGGCTTGGCTGACCCGCAAACTCGCCTGCACATCAAAGTGCAGCTCTAGCCGTTCTCGGATATTGGCCAAAGCCATTTGATTGCCCTGGGCTGCTGTGCTGCCATAGGGACAGGGGTTGCGCACGAAAATCACCAGGTTTCCATCGTCTTCATAAGCCTCGACGCTGATGTCTGCCCCGGCCTGGCTTGGGGTCACACCGTAAACCACCGCGTTTTCCAATAGCGGCTGCAACAGCAAGGGTGGCACCAGCGCCGCGCCCGGTGCCTTGTCGCAATGCCAGCTGATTCGCAGCCGGGGACCGAAACGGATGGCTTCAATTTCGGCGTAGGCGTGGGCCAACTCCAACTCCCGACCCCAGGACACCAACACCCTCGGCTCGGCCAACAGGGCCCGAAACAGATCAGCCAGATTTTCCAGCATCGCTTCTGCTTTTTTGGGCTCGTCCCGAATCAAACCCAAGACGCTGTTGATCGAATTGAACAAAAAATGCGGCTGAATTCGTGCCTGCAAAGACAGCAAGCGGGCCTCCGCCGCCACGGGTGACAGTCGCAAATGGCGCCAGTTGAAATAAAAAAGCAGAATGCCAGTCCCCGCCAGCGCCAACAGTACGCTTCTGAGCAGACTTGTCTGCGATGGGCCAGCATACAAACCATCCAATCCCAAACCGACCCCCACATCAACCAAGACCACCAATAGAAGCACCGACAAAACCCCAAAGCGGTAGGAGAATCGCCTTAAAAAAGGAGACAAGCCATACAGCACCGCCGTACTGATCAGCAGGACCGGCTCAAACAGCAGGCCCTGCGCCAGGTACTGGTTATAGGCAGCACTCAGATCAGGCGTCAGCAGCAAGGCAAAAACCAGCCGCAAGCTCAGCGCCAGCAGCAACAGGCGCAGGATCACGCCAAGGTTTCGAAAATCAGGCAGGCTGTTGGAGACCGAGGTTTTCATGCTTTACCGTTCATACCGCTTAGCGCCACTTTTGTCTGACCGATTGTGCATCCGGCCTTGATTGGTTTCATACTGTGTTTCAAGTCCACAGGAGTATCCCCATGCGGAGACAAGCAGACAGACAGACCGGTTTCACCTTGATTGAGTTGATGATCGTGGTTGCCATCATCGGTATTTTGGCGTCGATTGCTGTTCCCTCTTACCAGAAATACGTCAAACAAGCACGCCGTGGGGTGGGACAGGCCTACATGTTGCAACTGGCTCTGGCCCAAGAGAAATTGCGAGCGACATGCAGTTTTTATGCCGGAACATTCGATACCAGCTTGGGCAGCAGCGTTCCTTTTGCTTGTGGAGCAGACGCAGCAAACACCAAGGTGAACTTTGTAGCTGCTCATCCCGATGGCTATTACAGCCTGGCCATGACCGCTGCCGCCAGCAACACTTACACCATCACGGGAACGGCGCTGGTCACACAGGCGAACGATACCGATTGCACCCCGTTGACACTCACCGAAGCCGGCGTCAAGGGGCCAATCACGCCCGATCCCACTTGTTGGAAAAAATGAAAGTGAAAACGAGCACGCCATCCTCCCAGTCCGGCTTCACTCTGGTCGAGCTGATGATCACCATCTCGGTAGTGGCTTTCTTGATGGCCATTGCCATCCCCTCCTTCCTGCAGACCTTGGACAAACGCAGGCTGATCGGCGCGGCTGATAATTTGTTGGCCAACCTGCACCATGCCCAGACCGAGTCCATCAAAACCAATGCCCAAATTCTGACCACCTTCACCGAAGGCACCAACTGGTCTTATGTGGTGAATTCATCGCCAAGCCAAACGACCAGCGGTGCCAACTACCAGGGTACATCCCTCAATGCGGTAACGCCACGGGTAGCGCCGGCGGTCCTCACGATTACTTTTGACCCCAAACGCGGGACCATGCTGCAAGCGCCAGGTGCTGCGACCAGCCTGATCACAATCACTTCAGCCCTGGGTCTCCAGTTAGGGCTGGAAGTCAGCCTTCTCTCACATATGCGTATTTGCACCCCTAACAGCGTGGGAGGCTACCCTGCATGTCCATGAACCTCAAAAAACAGCACGGGTTCGGCCTGATCGAACTCATGGTCTCGCTGGTGATCGGCATGATCGTTGTCGGCGGTGTGCTGGCCATGTTTGTCAGTAGCCTAGGTAGCAACTCCAGCCAAATGAAAATGTCGCGATTGAACAATGAGTTGCGCATGGCCATGACCAGCATCACACGTGACATGCGTAGAGCCGGCTACCACAACTGGACCGATGCTCAATTGATCGCAGGGGTTTACAAGACCAGCGGCGCTGGAAAAACCAGTCCACAGCCAGAATTCATCATTACGGCAGGCACAGTCAACGACGAAATCAACGTTTCCTACGATGAAAACTCCAACTCACTCTATGCGACGACAGAAAGTTACGGCTTCAGATTCCTCAACAGCACCATCGAGACCAGGATAGGTAGCGGAAACTGGTCATCAATCATAGACACCAATGCGATTGAAATCACCGCTTTCAGCATTACCAATTTATCCCCGGCACCCATCACTCCTCTAGGTGCCACGTCCACTGTCACCATTTCTCTTTACAGCATCACCATCTCCGGGCGTCTGAAGAGCGACACGACCGTGGTCCGAACCCTTCAGGAAGCAGTCCGTCTGCGCAATGTGATCGTGAGTTGATACCATGAAAACATCCACCCTAGCCATGCCACTGCCTTCGACTGCGTCTGTGCGTCAATTGCAACGAACTCAAGGCGGCTACGCCACCTTGAGCATTGCGGTGATTCTGCTCATCATCCTGAGTTTGATGACGATTTACCTGACCCGCAGCGGCATCATTGATATACGCACGTCAGCCAACAAGGCTCGCTATGCGCAAGCGCTGACAACCGCCGAGCGTAATCTCGATATCGGCCTGGCCTGGATTAGTCTGAGCGCCAATCGAGCCACCCTGACGCCCGCAGTTTGGGTGTTGTGCAATAACGCCGTCCTGGCTTCTTACAAGGCTGCGGCCTTGGGATTAAATTGGCGCTGTATTCCCAAAACTTCCACCTATACCGATGGAGTCACAACGACCACTGTTACTTTTGTAATTGCCACGCCTGCTGATCCCTTGGCCAACGGACTGACCTATACACTGGTGGCTGAAGGACTGTCCAATGATGGCTCAGCCAACGCCGTCGTCAAACAAGGTGTTTTCTTTTATTCGGTCAATGGCGGGGCTAGTACCGCCCCGCCCGTCATGGGTTCCGGCAATATTCCCACGAACGGCAGCTTCAACATTGTGGCCAATCCAAACGGCGGCGGGCAGGGAGTCCCCGTTTCGATCTGGAGTAAGACGGCAGTGTCAGCGCCCAATTCAACTGCAGCAGCAACCTGTCAAATCCAAGAATACACTCAGAATAGCGGGTGTTCAGCAGCGCCTCTCAGCAGCCGAGGCAACTGGCCAGGCAAGGACATTGTTGCAAGCGACCCTGGATTCCCCGCCGATGTTTTTCAGTTCGTTTTTGGCATTCCAACAGCCAGTTACCAGACTGTTAAAGCCCAGGCCACACAACTTGCCAATTGCAACAGCTTGACGGGATTGAAAGGCATTGTCTGGGTTACAGGAAGATGCGATATTGGGGCGGATGTTGGCACCTCGACTGACCCCTTGGTTCTGGTCGTCGAAAACAGCGAAACCAACATAACCGCCAACTCCAACATTTATGGCTTGTTGTTCGCCTTTGGTCCAACCGGGAACGCCGGGCCAATCAAAGGTGCCGGTACCCCCACGCTCTATGGCTCCATGATCTCGAACGCTGCTGGAGAGTTTGGGGATATTCTCAACGGCACTTTCAACATGATCTATTCCAAAGATGTGATGGGTGCGATCTACAGCCCCTCGAATAATCAGTTCAAGGTCATGGCAAAAATACCGGGCAGCTGGGCTGACTTTCTCTGAGATCAACCCCGAGAAAGATCATGACCAACTCATTGCTCCGCCGCTCCAGCCGCCCGCTACAGCATCAACTGGGTGCCGGCCTGATCGAGGTTCTGGTCGCTGTTCTGGTTTTGGCCGTAGGGTTGTTGGCCATGGGAAAAATGAACGGCCTGCTGATTCGCGATGGTGGAACCGCCAATAACCGGGCCATCGCCATTTCGTTAGCGCAACAAAAAATCGACGATTTGAGAAGCTTCAAGTGGCTAAAGGATCCCGATCCTCCGGGCGCAGCAATCTGCGGTCCGGGCATATTTTGCTATTCGGAAATCGCGAATTCGGTAAATGGGACCAACCTGGGTGGAGGCAGCGAAAACCTGCTCGGTAGCTTGGTGTACCCCGCCGGCACAGTGGTGGTGGGCAACACCAGCTTCAACCGCAGCTGGACCGTGGTTCCCAACACCCAGTTCAATTTGGTGACTGTCACCATCAGTTGGACTGATCAGAACGGCACCGGTACCGAAATTCTGCAAACAGCCCTGTTATCCGACGATGCGAGCATCACAGCTTTGGGCGCGGCTGGGCCCGGCCCCACTTTGTCTGGTCCGAAAGTGGTGCACACGCCAGGTACTGCGCCCGATGTGGTTCCGGTCACCTTGGCCGATGACCTTAAGAGAGAGTCATCCAGGCCAGCTCCAGATGTGTCTCAGCATGGCCACAGTACCGTGGTTGGATTTCTAACCACCAACTATGCATCGGGAAATCAGCAAAAAAACACCCAGGAAGAGTTTTCAACACTGAGTTGCGTCTGCGAGTTCGAAGCTGCTGGAACCCGCAAGGGCATGACGGCGACGCGCAAGGTATGGAACCCCGGCACCAAGGAACTCGAATTCGAATTGGGTGAATCCATTGCCAAAGTGACAGGGCGCAAACCCACGAGCGGCCCAGCGGCCATTCAACCCGCCTTGTGCGACACCTGCTGCCGCGATCACCATGATGTCTCCAGCGCCAGCTACCCGAAATACGACCCAGGTCGCTCCGATCTCTCTGGGGGTGACCATCAGCATTACCAGGCAGTCTCAGGCAGCCTGGTGGCGGTCAATTCCGGTGAATATTTGGAGGCCTGCCGCTTTGAGCGTGTCAACGGCAATTTTTATCTGATGCAAGATTGG
>CAXNKH010000146.1:0-5088 GCA_964202765.1 Burkholderiales bacterium
GTGGTCTTGACCTGGAGCGATCCATCCCCGCGGGTTGAAACCGTTCCGCGCTGGTATTCGGTGCGTCCTGGTTTTTTTCGGATGGCCTCGACACTGCGGGCCTTGAGCAGGGGCTGCTTTGGGGCAAGACTGCCCATCATGTGCAGCAAGGCGGGCCGCACGAACGCCAAAAAGGTCACCATGACTGCCACCGGGTTGCCGGGAAGCCCGAACAGGATGGCGGGTCCTATGCGTCCCACGGCCATCGGGCGACCTGGCCGCATGGCAATTTTCCAGAAGGCAACATCACCGAGTTGTTTCATCATGGCCTTGGTGAAATCGGCTTCGCCAACGCTGACGCCACCTGATGTGATGATGGCATCGGCTTGGTCTGCGGCACTGCGAAAAGCTGCTTCCAGTTGGTCGGGCTCGTCGGGCACCACGCCGAAGTCAATCACTTCACAGCCCAGACGGCTCAACAGGCCGAAGACGGTAAAGCGGTTGCTATCAAAAACCGCACCTTCGCGCGGCTGATCTCCCAGGCTCAGAATTTCATTGCCAGTAGAGAAGTAAGCCACCCGCAGTTTTCGAAACACCTTGACGGCAGGGACGCCCAAGCTGGCCAGCAGCCCTTGGGCGGCAGGAGCGATCAACGTGCCTTGTTGCAATGCGACCTGACCTTGCATCAAGTCCTCTCCCCGAAACCGACGGTTGTCACCAGCACCCAGGAGTTGGGGTGCGATTGTGACAATTGATGGATCCGCGTTGCCAGTCACTAACTCTTGTGGCACCACGGTGTCGAGCCCCGCTGGCATCACGGCCCCGGTCATGATCTTGACGCATTCACCAAAGGCGACCGAGCCTGACCAGGCTTTTCCTGCCAGCGCGGTCCCCACGACCTTGAGCTGCAGGGGAGCGTTGGGGCTGAGCTGAGCGCCCGCGAAGGCGTAGCCGTCCATGGCCGAGTTGTCATGGGGCGGTACGCTGATGGGTGACACCAGGTCGTTAGCTAAGACCCGACCCAGGGACTGGAAAATTCCGATATCTTCGGTTTGCCTGACAGGTTCAACCAGTTGCCTCAGAAAGTCTTGAGCCATGGATGCGCTCAGAGCTTGCGGGTCATAGCCCTGCAGCTCGGCTGCAATTTGCTCAATCGATTTCATGGAGCTTCAAGCGCATGTAATTCGGTCAAGGTGTTGGCGTTGGCAAAGGCACGGCCATCGTCACTGGGGCCATTAAAAGGCACGACAACGGTTTTGTGTTGGGCGGTCCAGGCGTCAATTTTTCGACCGCCGTCACGGGTAAAAGCAGCCAGACTTTCCAGCAGCTCAATGTGCATCAGGCAAAACACCGGCTGGCATTGCAACTGCAGGGTGCCTGTGGCATCGGGCTCAAGCGCCGCGGCCATGGCGATATCGGCTTCGCTCTGCTCCAGCGCCTGGGCCAATCTTTGTACCAGATCCAGCGGAAACAACGGGGTATCGCAGGGTGCGGTCACGAGATAAGGGGTTTCGCAGCGCTCCATTCCGGTCAGAATGCCGGCCAAGGGGCCGGCAAAATTGTCCAGCACATCAGGCCAGACCGGCGCTCCAAACGCCTCATAGGCTGCCAGATTGCGGTTGGCGTTCAGCATCACCTGACCGACTTGAAGTTGCATTCGCATCAATGTGTGCAGGGCCAGCGGCATGCCGTTGAAATTCTGCAGTCCCTTGTCAACACCGCCCATGCGAGAGCCGCGTCCGCCGGCCAAGACCAGGCCGGTTATGTCTTGTGCGCTAATCATAAATTTTGAAGTCAATTGATTTTTTCGCGGACCGCCCTAAGGGAAAATGCGGCCCCTGAGGGGCTGACGCCTGCGGCTCTCAGCCTGCCTGTGCAGGCCGGGACAGGCGGAAGAGGCGCCGTGTCTCGCAGCAACACGTCCAAGGAACCACATGCAATAGGGGACCGTGGGGACCATATTCATCCGCCGATATAGCTCATCTCGACGCGACGCCCAGAGGTCGATTCGTCAGATTGCATCGAGGCACGTTGTTCCGAATAGCGGTCGCTGCGATCTCGCCAGATATGGCTCAGCGCTGAGCTCAGGTTGTCATCACTGGCCTCGGATCGCAGCAGCGTGCGCAGGTCATAGCCCTGGCTGGCAAACAGGCATAGATAGAGTTGCCCTTCGGTGGAAAGCCGGGCCCGATTGCAGTCGTGGCAGAAAGCCTGGGTGACGCTACTGATCACGCCAATCTCCCCAAGTTGGGGGTCGTGTTGTCCCGCTGGATTGGCGTAGCCCCAGCGCTCGGCCGTCTCGCCCGCGACGTGGGCTTGCAGCGCGACCAGAGGTAGCTCGGTCTGCAGTCGGGCGATCAGTTCAGCCGAAGGCAGGACCTCGTTCATGCGCCAGCCGTTGGTTGCACCCACGTCCATGTATTCAATAAAGCGCAGCACCATCCCCGTTCCCATGAAGTGCCGCGCCATGGGCAGAATTTCATGATCGTTGGTTCCGCGCTTGATCACCATGTTGATCTT
This sequence comes from Burkholderiales bacterium, assembly GCA_964202765.1. GTDB lineage: Bacteria > Pseudomonadota > Gammaproteobacteria > Burkholderiales > Burkholderiaceae_C > CAXNKH01. The sequence continues at coordinate 2,500 of CAXNKH010000146.1, forward strand.
GATGGGTCCGAGCCCGGCATCCTGGGCTGCATCAATCCCAGCCATCACATCGGCCACCGGGAAATCGACGTCATTCATACTGCGAAAGACGGCATCGTCGAGTCCATCGAGACTGATGGTTATCCGTTGCAATCCCGCTGCTTTGAGCGCCTTGGCTTTTCGCGTAAGCAAGGATCCGTTGGTGGTCAGGGTTAAGTCCAAGGGCTCGCCATCAACGGTGCGAAGCTGGGCCAGTTGTTCGATCAGGACTTCAATGTTCTTGCGCAACAGCGGCTCGCCGCCCGTGAGCCGGATCTTGCGAACGCCATGGGCAACAAACAGGCGTGCTAGGCGGGTTATTTCCTCAAACGACAACAGAGAGGCATGGGGTAGGTAGCGGTAATCCTTGTCGAACACTTCTTTGGGCATGCAGTAATTACAGCGGAAATTGCAGCGGTCGGTGACACTGATGCGCAGGTCGCGTAGCGGTCGCCCTAGGCGGTCTGACAGCAGACCATTGGCTGGGCTGGGGGCAGCCAAGGCAGAATCAGGCAGGGCCAGTGCGGCCATGCGTTGATCGATCAAGGGAATGACACGTTCGGACATAAGCTCCATTGTCGCCGGCTTGGATTACCCTTATCTTCTGTGTTTAAGCTGCGGATCAGTACAGGCGCCGGGGCTGGCAATTAGACGCAACGGGCGCCATCGACTTCAATGCACACGCCGCTGATGAAAGCAGCTTCATCGCTGGCCAGGTAGAGCGCTGCGTGGGCAACATCCAGCGCCGTTGAAAAGCGCCCCAGTGGAATGGTGGCCAGGAATTTGGCCCGGCGTTCCTCAGTCACCGGACCGCCGGCAAACTCAGCCGACAACCCGGTGTCGGGGTTGAACACCGGGTTGATGCAATTGACCCGGATGTTGTCGGCTCCGAGTTCGGCCGCCAAGGACTTGGAGGTGGTAATTACAGCACCCTTAGAGCCGTTGTACCAGGTGAGTCCGGGGCGCGGGCGCAGACCGGCAGTGGAAGCGATGTTGATGAAACTACCACCGCCTTGGCTGCGAAACACAGGAACAGCGTGTAGGGTGGAGAGGTAAATACTCTTCACGTTGACCGCGAAGCATTTGTCGAATTCGTCTTCTGGAACTTCGAGTGCAGGACGATTGCGGTGGGTCCAACCGGCATTGTTGATCATGACATCAAGCCGACCATGGCGCGCAACAGCTGCAGCCACCAAGGCCTGGACTTGGTCTGACTGGGTCACGTCAGCTGAGAAATAGGAGGCCCTGCCGCCGGCTTTTTCGATCTCCATCACCACCCTCTGGCCGGGCTCCGAATGCACATCGTTGACCAGGATCTGTGCGCCCTCCAAGGCCAGTCTCTTGGCAATGCCTTCGCCAATGCCGCTGGCTGAACCGGTGACGATGATGGATTTATCCTTGAGTCGCATCAATGTATCCCCTTGTTTGGATTAAATTTTTAATCAGCCGTGATTGAAGGACGCGGCCTTGTGTGTGCAGAAACCGTAGAGCGTAACAAACCATTTTTTGCAGCCAAAACCGAAAGATTTGACGCCACCAAAGGACAATTTCACTCTCTTTTATAAAGAGGGCTACATTAATTTGACTGTAGCATGAGCGTGTTGTTTTTGTTGTGGCTGAAGGGTAAATGCGATGCGTTTAGCCATAAAAAAACCCGCCAGAGCGGGTTTTTTGGGAGCTAAGCAAATCAGCCGCCGTGAATTTTCATAACCAAAGGCACGATCAGCAAGGCCACAATGTTGATGATTTTGATCAAGGGGTTGATCGCCGGGCCAGCCGTGTCCTTGTAGGGGTCGCCTACGGTGTCGCCTGTGACGGCAGCTTTGTGGGACTCAGAGCCCTTGCCACCGTGGTGGCCATCTTCAATGTATTTTTTCGCGTTATCCCAAGCGCCACCACCGGTGCACATGGAAATGGCGACAAACAGGCCGGTCACGATGGTTCCCATCAGCAAGCCACCCAAAGCCACCGGTCCCAGCAGCAGGCCCACCAGAATGGGAACTACGACAGGAAGCAATGACGGAATCATCATTTCCTTGATGGCGGCTGTGGTCAGCATATCGACCGCGGTATCGTATTCGGGCTTGCCGGTTCCGTCCATGATGCCTTTGATCTCGCGGAACTGACGCCGTACCTCGACCACCACTGAGCCGGCAGCGCGGCCCACCGCTTCCATGGCCATGGCGCCGAACAAGTAAGGAATCAGGCCGCCGATGAACAGACCGATGATCACCAAAGGATTGCTCAGATCGAAACTGATGACCTGGCCGAATTGCTCCAGCTTGTGGGTGTAATCAGCGAACAGAACCAAGGCGGCCAGACCGGCCGAACCGATGGCATAACCCTTGGTCACGGCCTTGGTGGTGTTGCCAACCGCGTCCAGTGGGTCGGTGATGTCACGCACGCTCTGTGGCATGTCGGCCATTTGGGCGATGCCGCCGGCGTTGTCGGTGATCGGTCCGTAGGCGTCGAGTGCCACCACAATACCGGCCATGCTCAGCATCGACGTAGCAGCGATGGCAATACCGTACAGGCCGGCGAGCTTGAAAGCACACCAGATGGCGATACAGA
>CAXNKH010000147.1:0-4985 GCA_964202765.1 Burkholderiales bacterium
GATCGGACAGGTATTCGCCCTGGGTATGGGAATTGATAATGACCGAGTTCATTCCCAAGTGATTGACACCACGCTCAATTTCCTTGGCAGCGGCGGCCGGGTCTTGCGGTGCGACCGCGATCATGCCGACAAAACGGGTCGGGTGATCACGAATTGCCTGCGCCAGTTGGTCGTTGGCCAACTGACTGAACGACACCGCTGTGACCTTGTCCATCACTTGCACGCCGGGTGATGTCAAAGCAATCACCTGCTTGTCAATGCCGCATTCATCCATGTGCTGCAAGCGCAACTGGTCCAGATCGGTCAGGCAGCGCATGATGTGCTGGGCTCTGTCGCTGGGACTGCTCATGTAGAAACCCATCAAGCCCTTGAAGCCGGGGTCTACATCGCCCTTCTCCATAATCTTGCGGTAAATGGCCAGCATCTCGGGCGGGGCGAACGCTTCTTCCGTCGCAATACGCTGGTAAGGCGCTCCCTTGAACTCGGCGGGGAAATTCTGATCGTTTTGGCTCATAAAATAAGACTCGAAAAATGGAATGCTTTAGAGAAGAAAAAACCAAATGTACCTGATAGCCATCGGCTGGTTATACGTTGCCCTCATGATGGCAGTGGCCGAAGCCACGCATTCCAATGGGACGGTGCTCGGCGCCGTGATCACATTTATTCTGTACGGTGTCGCTCCGTGCGCTCTGGTGCTTTACCTGCTGGGATCGCCCGCCCGGCGCCGTGCCATCAAGGCCAGGGAAACCAGAGAAAACACCGAGTTGGTGGCCTCAATCCAACCAGATGCAGGCAGCCATGCGGCCGCTGATCCGGTCGCGCCGGTGCGAAAAAAACTTTGACGGGTTGCTGGCAGTACACCAGGACTGAGTTGCATCATTGCCATAAATTTGGCTCACGCCCAAGGCTTGTAGGCGCAGTCTGGCCAGTCCAACCAAATCAGCCTGCCACTTGTCCCTGGACCAGGGTTGGAAACAATCCTCTGCTGCACTGTGCTGATCAACAAAAGCCGCTTTGACCTCGGGCCCCACAACAAAAGCCGTAGCGCCAATGCAGGGACCCAGCCAGACCAGAATAGCGGCTGGATCGAACTGGTTAGCGCCGGTTTTTTCTCGGGCTAGCTGCTCGAACATCGACTCCAGCAACGACTCAATGACACCACGCCCGGCCTGTCCCGCCAGACCGCGCCAACCGGCATGCGCGGCAGCCACAAAACTACCATCAAGGTCGGTCAGCAATATCGGCAAGCAGTCCGCCATCATGATGGTGCACGCCAGGCCATGCTCTTCGGTGTAACAGGCATCAGCCACGCTGGCATCTAGCGTGTCGCGACGCAGTTCGATGACGGCGGTTCCATGAACTTGTGACAGAAACACAGGGCGGGCCGCCAACACTTGTTGCAAATGTTCTCGATTGGATTCGACAGCAAGTGCCTGATCGCCCACATGATCACCCAGATTCAAGCTGGCGTAGGGGCCGACAGACTGGCCGCTGCTGCGTGTCGTACACAGTGCGCGCACCGCTCTGGGTGCTGGCCATTGTGGAATCAGCCAGTCAGAATGCAGCACGGGGCTAGCGCCTAAGCTTCGTTGTCCGGGCAATTCGCAGGCTTGGCCTGCTGAAACGCTGGCAATTTCATGCAAGCGTCAAATGCCCCCATGGTCAGCGGCAAACCTTCAAAATTCACACCAAAGCGCTGGCCATTGAAAATTTGTGGCACCAGACAGCAGTCGGCCAGAGTCGGGGTCTCGCCAAGGCAGAAGATCGACGCCGGCAAGCCGGCTAGTGCGCGGTCTTGCGCCAGAGCTTGGAGTTGGCGCTCGAAGCTCTCCAGCCCATCGCGCACCCAATGACGGTACCAAGTGTTCTTGGCCTCCTCATCGACCTTGAGCTGTTTGACCAGGTATTTGAGAACACGCAGATTGTTCAGCGGGTGGATTTCACAAGCAATCGATTGAGCCAGCGCCCGCACCTTGGCCCGGTCCAGCGGATTCCCAGGCAACAGGGGTGGCTCGGGATAGGTTTCATCCAAATACTCGATGATGGCCATGGACTGCGACAGTCGTTCACCGTCGATTTCCAGTAAGGGAACCAACTGGTCTTTTGACAATTCGGTGTAAGCCTCTTTTTTGTGCTCGCCACGGGCAATATGGACTGGGATGTAGTCGTAACTCAGGCCCTTGAGGGCCAAGGAAATCCGCACCCTAAAAGAGGCGGAGGAACGGAAATAATTGTGAAGTTTCATGGGGCCAAGGATAAACCGGATTTGACCGCCCATAGCTCAGCTAGACTTGGAAGCTTCGATCCGTCCCACATCCAGGAAACAGCATGATTCTCGAACTCGCCGACATCAGAATTCACCCCGGTCAGAACCTCGCTTTTGAAGAAGCCATTGAGCGGGGCCTCACCACCGTGATTGCCAAGGCACAAGGCTTTCAGGGCTTCAAGGTCAACCGCAGCATCGAGAGCAGTGATCGCTATGTGATGCAGATTTTCTGGGACACATTGGACGATCACATGGTGGGTTTTCGACAATCCCCCGCTTTCACGGCATGGCGCGCGATTGTTGGTCCATTTTTTAACGGCCCACTGCACGTCGAGCACTTCGAACTGGTCGCCAAGTCGCATAGCACTGAATGAAGCCATCGTCCTTTCTGATTGCAGGCGGCGGCATCGGCGGGCTGGCTGCTGCTTTGGCCCTGGCCCAGGACGGCCACCAGCTCACGCTGCTGGAACAGTCGCCGGAGTTTGGCGAGGTCGGCGCTGGTATTCAGTTGGGTCCCAACACTTTTCGGATGTTTGAAGAACTCGGACTGACGCAGGCCGTCAATCAAGTGGCTTATTTTCCACCGGGCTTGGGCATGAACGATGTGACCAGTGGTGAAAAAATATTCCGAATTCCTCTGGGCGATACAGCCCGCGCCAGCTATGACTTCCCCTACGGCGTGATTTACCGGCCAGACCTGCACCGGGTCATGCTCGAGGCCTGTCGCAGCCAAAGCAACATCAGCTTGCGCACCAGCAGCAAGGTCACCGGATTTACCCAATCGGCCCACAGCGTGCGGATCACACTCGAAGGTGGTGCTTCCCTGGAAGCCGCCGCCTTGATCGGTGCCGATGGCTTATGGAGCAAGATCCGCGAGGCGGTGGTGGGTGACGGCCAGCCCCGAGTCTCCGGCCATATCGCCTACCGTGCCGTACTCAAACGTGAGGAGGTACCCGCCCATCTCTGGAATGACGAGGTCCTGCTGTGGGGCGGCGAAAAAACCCATCTGGTGCACTACCCCCTGCGCCGCGGCGAGTTGTTCAATCTGGTCGCAGTTTTCCACAGCAACAAGTACGAAGAAGGCTGGGACAGTTTTGGTGACAGCGCCGAGTTAACCGAGCGATTTAGCCAATCCACGCCCCAGGTGAAAGAACTGCTGAGCAAAATCGAGACCTGGAAAATGTGGGTGCTGTGCGACCGCGAACCGGTAGCCAACTGGTCCGATGGCCGGGTCACCCTGCTCGGCGATGCGGCACACCCCATGCTGCAATACTTGGCCCAGGGCGCAGCCCAATCGATTGAGGATGCGGTTGTCATGCGGCAGGCCTTGCGCCATCACCAGAGCGACATTGCGCCAGCATTTCAGTCTTACCAGCAAGCGCGTTATCTGCGAACCGGCCGGGTTCAGCTCACGGCCCGCTTTTACGGCGACATCTATCACGCCTCGGGCGTCCATCGCGAGTTGCGCAACCAATTGATTCAAAGTGGCCAGGAAGCCGTTGGCTTTGCCGGCCTCAAATGGATGTATGAAGGGATCAATCCCAGAACCCTGTTTTAAAACCAGTTTCAAACCTCACCAGGCTGAGCCCAACCATGACCCCTCCCGAAGCCAACCAAACCTTGCGCCAACAGCTCTACCAAGACATGTCGCCGCTGCATCTGACCCCTTTGTGGGAGGTGCTGCACAGCCTGGTACCAGCGCAGCCCAAGACACCTTGTGTCCCGGCGCTGTGGCGTTACCAAGACCTTCGGCCCTACCTGATGCGCGCGGGCGAAGTCATCAGCGCCGAAGAAGCGGTGCGACGGGTCTTGATTCTGGAAAACCCGGCGCTGCCGGGTCTCTCAAGCATTACCCAGTCCCTCTATGCCGGTCTGCAACTGATCATGCCGGGAGAAATCGCCCCCAGTCACCGCCATACCCAAAGCGCCCTGCGTTTCATTGTGGAAGGCTCTGGCGCCTACACCGCAGTCGAAGGCGAGCGCACCACCATGGTCCCGGGCAATTTCATCACCACCCCAAGTTGGACCTGGCACGACCATGGCAACGAGGCCAGCGAACCGGTGGTCTGGCTCGACGGCCTGGATATCCCGATGTTGAGCTTTTTTGACGCTGGATTTGCCCAAAACAACAGCGAAAAATCACAGGCCCTGTCGCGCACCGAAGGAACCAGCCTGGCCCGCTACGGCAACAACATGGCACCGGTGCGCGGTGACGCCCCCTTCAATGCGAACTCGCCCATCTTTAACTACCCCTATGCACGCAGCCGTGAGGCCTTGCACCAGCTCGAGCGCGACACTGAGCTTGACCCCTGGGACGGTTTCAAGCTGCGGTATATCAACCCTCTGACGGGCGGCTCGCCGATGCCCACCCTGGGCACATTCATGCAACGCCTGCCTCCCGGATTTGACGGCAAACCCTACCGCCAGACCGATGGCACCGTTTTCAGCGTGGTCGAGGGCGCGGGCACTGCGACGATAGAAACCCCTACGTCAACACTGCAATTGGATTTTTCGGCGCGCGATCATTTCGTCCTCCCCTCGTGGCACACTATGCGCCTGCAATCCCCAGAGGGTTGTGTTCTATTTAGTTTTTCAGACCGCCCAGTGCACCAAGCCCTGGGATTTCACCAAGAAGAGAGAATTTCATGAGCTACGCTATTCAAGCCGTCCCGTCAGTTTCCGTGCCCATCGTGGGCAGCACCGAGCGCTTTCCCGTCAA